>CAZZLX010000356.1:0-4759 GCA_964655235.1 uncultured Rhizobium sp. | reverse complement strand
GGCCGCATGGTTGCCGTCCGAAGCCGACGGTACCTTCATCCGCTCGCTGATGCGGCAGGTGATCGAACCCGGCAAGGTCGCCGGCTGGATCGCCCCGCCCGGGCGCAGCATCGACCATCAGCCGATCGACTTCGCCTATGTGAAGTTTCACTGACGTACGCGCCAGCGATTGCGCGGTCGATCTCCGCTGATATGCTTCCCCTATCGGCAGGATGTCGGAGGGCGAATCCGACGCGCACGGGGTGGCTGCGACGTCTCCACGTCTATCTCAAAGGAGATCGAAATGACGCTGCGTATCAACTCGACGGCCCCGGATTTTCAGGCGAAGACCACGCAGGGGGACATCAAGTTCCATGAGTGGATAGGCGACGGCTGGGCGATCCTGTTCTCGCACCCGAAGGACTTCACCCCGGTCTGCACGACCGAGCTGGGCTATATGGCCCGTCTCAAGCCCGAGTTCGACAAGCGCAACACCAAGATCGTCGGCCTGAGCGTCGATCCGGTCGACAACCACGCGCGCTGGGCGAAGGACATCGAGGAAACCCAGGGCGCCGCGGTCACCTACCCGATGATCGGCGATCCGGAGCTCAAGGTCGCGACCGCCTATGACATGCTGCCGGAAGGCGCGGGCACGACCTCCGAGGGCCGTACCGCCGCCGATAACGCGACCGTGCGCTCGGTGTTCATCATCGGCCCGGACAAGAAGATCAAGGCGATGCTGACCTACCCGATGAGCTCGGGCCGCAATTTCGACGAGGTGCTGCGCCTGCTCGACTCCTGTCAGCTGACCGCCAAGCACACGGTTGCGACGCCGGTGAACTGGAAGATGGGCGACGACGTGATCATTCCCCCGGCCGTTTCCGACGAGACGGCAAAGCAGAAGTTCCCGGGTGGCTGGAAGACCGTGAAGCCCTACCTTCGCATCGTTGCGCAGCCAAAGGGTTGATTCACTTTTGCCGGCTGCGAAATACCCTTTCGCAGCCGGCCGCGTATCCCTTAGGCATCACTTGAACGATGTAGGAAGCGGTCGCGCAGCGGGGTAAGCTCCCGGCCGCGCGGGAGCTTTGTGGGGAGCGGGCAAGCTTGCGTTCCGATGCCGCCGCTGACGCAGCAGCGACCGATGAGCTGCTTCGCCAGGTCCTCGACGGGGTCGATGCAGGCATTTGCATCGTCGACGCCGAGGGACGGATCGTCCTCTACAACAACCGCCTTCCGGAGGTTCTCGGCCTCCCGGAATCCCTACTCGCCGGGCGGCCGAGCCAGGACGACGTCATCCGGTTCCAGGCGAGCCGGGGAGATCTCGATGCGCTCGGCATCGATACCGAAGCCCGCATGGCGCGGGTCGCCTCCGAGATCCAGAGGGCGACCGAACCGTTCCGATATGAACGTGCGAACCGCGATGGACGCATCCTCGAGGTTCTGATCCACCCGCTGCCGGATGGACGTCAAGTCAGGACCTTCACGGACGTGAGCGTGATCCGGGCCGCCGAACGGCGCCTCGAGACGGCCGAAAGCCTGCTGGCCGAGATCATGGCCGGCCTTGATGCCGAGGTGACCGTCTTCGACGCGGACGAGGGCTTCGTGCTCGGCAATCAGCGCTGGCGCGAGCGGAACCCGCATCTCCCGCCGGACGCCGAACTCGTCGGCAGGAAGTTCGCCGATATCGTCCGGCTCGCCGTCGCCGCCGGCGCGGTGGCGGATCCCCAGGCGAAGAAGGACCCCGAGACCTATGTCGCACGCCGGACCGTGGAGTGGCGGGAGGCCAAGCCTCAGCGGTACGAATACCACCCGGGGGCCGGGCGATGGTCTCTCGTCCGCACCTATCGCTCGGCGGCCAGGCTGACGATCCAGTTCGTCTTCGACGTCAGCGACCAGAAACGGGCCGAGGAAGAGCTGGCGGCCAAGTCGGGCCTGCTCGAACTCGCTCTCGAGAACATGGGCGACGGCCTCGCGCTCTACGACAAGGACATCAACATCATCTTCCACAATCGCCAGATGCGCGAGTTCTTTGGATTTCCCGAAGAACTTCTTCGCGGCAAGGCGACGGCGGAGCGCATGGCGCGTTTCCTGGCGATCCGCGGACGCTATGGCGGCGGCGACCCCGGGATCCAGGTGGAACGCGTGCTGGCGGGTTTCCGCAAGCGCGACCGGCACATGTACGAGCACAAGCTCGCCGACGGACGGACCATCGAGATCCATCACAATCCGCTTCGCGACGGCACGCTAATACGTCGATATGTAGATGTATCCGAAAAGAAGCGCATGCAGGCCGAGATCGTCTCCAAGACGGCTCTGCTGGAAACCACGCTCGATCACATGGGCGACGGGATCGCGGTGTTCGACCGCGATCTCAATGTCGTGCTCCACAATCGGAGACTTCGCGAAATACTCGAGATTCCGGACGCTGTCATGCAGGGTCAGGCCGTGCCGGCCGAGAGGATCGTCCGCGCGATGGCGGTAAAGGGGCGGTATGGGGCGGGCCTTCCCGAAGAACATGCGCAAAGGCTCATCGCCGATTTGAAAAAGCGCGTCGCGTCGACCTTCGAGATCGAGACCACGGGTGGCAAGACAATCGCGGTCCACCACGCGCCGCTCGCCGATGGCGGGCTCGTCAGGCGGTACGTGGACGTAACCGGGAAGAAGTCGGTATAGCAACCGCGGCCCCGGCCTTTCGCCGGGACCGCGGCCGAGCGGCATCAGCCCCAGTAGGGCGGAACCTTGTAATACGAGAACGACTTGCCTCGGATGTCGCCGCCCGAGCGGATGAGGTCATCGAGATCGTACGCGGGCGCCTTCTGAAGCACGTCCTTCGACATGGGTACGACGTAGCCACCCTTGTCCTCGTTGTAGTCGAGGAGCGACCACGGCATCGGGTGGTATTTCTCGCCCATGCCGAGGAACCCGCCGAAGCCGAGCACGGCGTACATGATGTTGTTCGACATCTTGTCGAGGACCACGTCCTCGACATGGCCGATCTTCTCGCCCGCGGTGTTGTAGACCGACGTACCGGTGACTTTCGAGCTCAGGATCGCCTTGGTATGTCCGGTGGGAGTAGGCATGGGATATCTCCTCGAATGCATATTGGCGACGCGATTTTCGAGATCGCGCCGGGTGCGATTGAAACGTTTGGTAGATGAGCCCGTTCCCGCCTGAACCTGCGACATCGTAGTCTGGAGCCATGAATCAGGCTCAGCATGCGATCGCGGTATCGACATCCGGCAAAGGACTGGTCGAGATCACGCCGCGGATCGCCGGATGGCTGGCGGCGCAGGGGATCGCGACCGGCCTATTGACCGTCTTCTGCCGCCACACCTCGGCATCACTGCTGATCCAGGAAAACGCGGACCGCGACGTGCGGACGGACCTGGAGGCCTATTTCGAGCGCGTCGCACCGGAAGAGGCCGGCCGATACGTCCACGACGCCGAAGGGCCGGACGACATGCCGTCGCATATCCGGACCGCGCTGACGCAGGTGCATCTGACGATCCCGGTTACGGGCGGGCGCATGGTGCTCGGCACCTGGCAGGGCATTTACCTGTTCGAGCACCGCCGCGCGCCCCATCGACGCGAGGTCGTGCTTCATCTGATCGGCGAGTAGCGGCTACAGGTCGATGACGAGGTTGCCGCCCTGGTCCAGGCTGGCGCGCGCGCCTGGCGGTACGACGCAGGTCGCGTCGTACTCCTCGACGATGAACGGACCTGATCTGCCGCCGCCGATATCGGAGCGGCGGAGCACCGGCGTCTCGACCCAGCCTGCCTCGGGGCCAAAGTAGGCGGGGCGGGGCGGTGGGGGCTCGGGTTCGGCGCGGGTCGAGCGGACGCGTTCCGGCACGCCGGCACCGTCGCGGAGTCCGAGGCCGATCACCTGCATCGCCACCAGCTCGACCGGCTCGTCAGGTCCGGCGCGATGGCCGTAGGTCTTCTCGTGCTCGCGCCCGAATCCGTCTTCCAGGTGCGCGACCATCGCCTGGTCGATCGGTCCGTCCGGCATCGGCACGGCCAGCTCGTAGCTCTGGCCTTCATAGTGGAGCGACGCCGAACGCCGCAGCCTTGCGCGCGATCCGGTGAAGCCTTCGCTGGCAAGCTGGTCGATTGCCTGCCGGGCGAGCTCGGTCCAGGCGGCCTCGATCTCGGCGATATCCGCCTTGCGCAGAAGCCGTCGGAAAGTGCGCGCGTAGTGATGCTCGACATCGGCGTAGAGCAGGCCGAAGGACGAGAAGAGTCCCGCTGACGGCGGCACCACGACCCGCAACATGCCGAGCGACTTGGCCATGCCCGCGGCGAACAGGGGGCCATTGCCGCCGAAGGCGAAGAGCGCGAATTCACGAGGATCGCGGCCACGCTCGGTCGAGACGGCCTTGATCGCCCGGATCATGTTGGAAGCCGCGATCTGATGCGCGCCGTAGGCGGCTTGCTCGACCGACATTCTCATCGGCGCTGCGATGTGTGAGGTGAAGGCTTGCTTCGCCCTGGCGGCATTCAGTTTCACCGCGCCGCCAACGAGGTGTTTGGGATTGATGTAGCCCAGGATGACATTGGCGTCCGTGACGGTCGGAATCTCGCCGCCCTTGTCGTAGCAGACGGGGCCGGGATGGGCGCCGGCGCTTTCCGGACCGATCTGCAGCGAGCCGCCGGCGTCGATCCAGACATGCGAGCCGCCGCCGGCACCGACCTCGGCCAGGTCGATCGCCGGGACCTTCAGCGTGTAGCCGGCGCCGGTCAGGAGCCGCGAGCCGATCATGATGCCGGCACCGACCGA
>CAZZLX010000355.1:0-4762 GCA_964655235.1 uncultured Rhizobium sp. | reverse complement strand
TCAGGCCGTAAACGTTGTTGTAGAGGATGTGGTACCACTCGCCCGCCATCTTGTTCACGCCGTTGACGTCTGCGGGACGCAGCAGATGACGCTCGTCGACCGGCAGGTAGTCGGGCTTGCCGTAGAGCTGGCGGGTCGAGGCGAAGACCAGCTTCACGCCTGGATTGCGCTTGCGGCAGGTCTCCAGCAGCGTGAGCTGGGCGCGGCAGTTGATCTCGAGGTCAGCCAGCGGCTCGTGCATCGAGTCGAGATGGCTCGTCTGTCCGGCGAGATTGAAGATCACGTCCTGGCCGGCGACCAGGTAGGCCAGCGCATGCACGTCTCTTATGTCGGAGACGTTGACGGTGATCCGGTCACGGATGCCGTCGACGTTGAAGGGATTGCCGCCGTATTCGGGGATGAGGCTGTCGACCAGCGTGACCTTGGCCCCTCGCTCGACCAGCCGGTGGGCCAGCGTCGAGCCGATGAAGCCGAGCCCGCCGGTGACGAGGACGGACTTCCCCTGGAACCAGGTCGCAAGCGAAGGCATGGACCGGAGCTTACGGGAGGATTGAGGCGCGGATACGGCGGCGGGCGTCGGCCTGGACCTGGGCACGGGCGCTCGCGAGCTTCACGTCGCGGCGGTCGATAACCAGCGACATCAGCGCTTCCAGGCGCTCGACGCGATAGATCTCGCGGCCCGCCAGCGCCGTGCCGCACTCCGACTCCGGCGTCTTGACGCCGGATGGCGCGTAGGCGCTCATCGAGATCACGAAATCGGCTTCCTCGTTCTCCGAGGTGACCTCGAAGTTGGGCGGGAAGTAGTAGCTCGCCGGCGCCTTCGGGCCGCAGATGCGGACCTTGAAGGTGCGCGCCTCGAACTCGTCGCCGTAGTCGTTGCGGAGCTTGTCGGTCAGGCCGCGCACCGCCTCGGCGTAGGAATTGCCCCAGTAGTCGAGCTTGAACAGGCCCTCGGCGCCGTCCGTGCCACCGATCAAGGCGTTGTAGTAGACGTACTCGTTCGGATGCAGGCGCGCGAGCATCGTCACGTGCCAGGCGCCATAGAGTGCGAGGCTGGCGAACACCGCCGCCCGCCACGGCTTCGGCTGCAGCCAGTCGAGCAGGCGCTGGAAGGCGAAGGCGGCGACGATCGACATCGGCGGGATCACGAACAGGAAGTGACGCATCCCGTCGAACAAACTGACGCGCACGGCGATCGCGTAGACGACCGGGAAGATCGCGGCGAAGCCCAGCAGGAAGACCGGCAACGCCTGGGTCATCCGCTCCAGCCGCTCCCCCTTGGCGGCGACGGACCGCCCGAAGGCGACGGCCGCCAGCACGATCGCGCCAAAGAACAGCGCCGCCACCAGCTCCGGCATCTTCAGGATCAGATGCGTCGGGAGGTAGATCCACGGCAGCTGGTCGGCATCGTAGTAGCCGCCGGCGAAAAGCGTCTTCCACGGATAGGTGTGGTGCGAGAACTCGGTCAGCGCGAGATATGGATGGAGCAGCGGATCCTGCTGCGCCCAGGGCCAGCCGAGCAGCATCACCGGATAGAGGATCAGCAATGCCGGCACCGCGATGCGGCCGATGCTGGAGGCGGCGCCAACGAAGAATGTCTTGAACGAACGGTCGGCGATCGACTGGAAGAGCACCGCGAGACCGACGCCGAGCGCCAGGTAGCCGAAGACGATGAAGCCGCCGACGCGCACGCCGGTGGCGAGGCCCGCGGCGAGCCCGAAGAGCAGGACGTCGCGGAGTTGCGGCTTTGGCATGCCCTGGACAATGCGGACGGCATAATAGGTCGCCCAGATCATGCCGGCGGCGAACGGCACGTCCTTCGGATTGTTGAACGAGTGACCGTAGTAGGTCGGCGCCGCCGCGATGAAGAGCAGCGCCCAGAACGCGACCTTCGGCCCGCCAACGGCGCGCGCCAGCTTCCAGGTGCCGAGCAGGCCCAGCAGGCCGACTGTGATGTTCAGAAGATGCCGGGTCTCGTAGAGGCCGAGCGGCGAGATTTTGGCGAGGACGTCGGCGAACGCGTCGAACGCCGCGCCGTACAGGAAGAGGTTCCACCAGGAGAGCGCGCGCAGGTCGGCGAAGCCCGACGCGTAGTAGTCGACGACCAGGCTGCCGTAGTAGGCGTGGACGTCCTCGTCCCAGGTGACGCCATAGTCGGCGACGGTCGAAACCCAGAGCACCGCGACGGCCGCCAGGAGCAGCATCGCCGCCCGGTCGGGGTCCAGCACACGCAGGGAGCGAATGAGCCCCCTCCCCCACGCCACCACACGTATGCTGTCGCTCACCGTGTGCCTACCGCCTGAATCGCCTGGAAAATCCCCAGGACTCGGGTTGTACCTTCGAATGGTAAAATGTCAATTAATCCCAGCTAAATCACGGCCGGATTACGGCGCCACGATGACGGATGAGTAACCTGATGTAGTTGGTTGACTGCGGGCCGTCCGATCGGGCGGCGACCTCCGTCCGGCCAGCCAGGGGGAGCCGGTCGACCTGTCGGAACGGGCCGGGGCGCCGAACGCCTGCCCCGTCGATGTCGCCCGCAGTCCCTCCCGATCGACTGGCGGTCCGGATCGGGGAGCGTGCGGTCGGTGACGTCCTCGAAGCCTTTGCCAGTCCTTTTCGGGACCCGGTTCGGTTCAGCTAGGGAACCGCTTGCCCTGCGTAGATGCCGGTGCACTTCTCGTCGTCGACCGCGACCTGGCCGTTGACGAGCACGTAGGGGATGCCGAGCGGGAACTGCTTCGGCTGGCGATACGTCGCGGTGTCGTTGACCTTGGCATCATCGAAGACGACGAGATCGGCGAACCACCCCTTCTCGATCCGGCCGCGATGGGTCAAGCCGAAGCGTCGAGCCGGGCGGTCGGTCATGCGGTGGATCATCGCTTCCAGCGTCAGGTTGCCAACCTCGCGCCGGAGCCGGCCGAGGAAGCGCGGGAAAGCGCCGAAGCAGCGCGGATGCGGATGGTTGCCCGCCGGCGTGATGTCGCTGCAGACCATGTAGTCGTCGCGCGCCAGGAGCTCCATGAAGTCGCGGCCGAGCTGGTTCCATACCGCCTGACTCTCCGGTGGCTCGGCCAGGTATCCGACCTTCAGGTTCTGCTCGAGCAGTAGCTCGAGAAGCACCTCGCCGTTGCTGCGGCCGCGCCTGCCGGCGATGTCGCGAAGCAGCGTGCCTTCGAGCTCAGGCGCGTTCGGCATGTAGGAGAAGACGATGGTCGAAAGCCGCGCCGCATCGCTGGCGTCGATGCCGGCGGCGATTGCTTTCCGCTGCGCCGGATCGCGCAGCCGCTTGAGAATCTCAACCGGTCCGCCTTCCTGCGCATCGTCGGGAAGATACGAGATCGCGATCGAGCTTCCGGTCGGATAGGGATAGATGTCGAAGGTGACGTCGTGGTCCGCGGTTCGCGCCGTGTCGATCGGCGCCATGATCCGCTCGATGTGCCCGACCGTCTCCTCGTTGGTGCGATAATGCGCGAAGTGCAGCTTGGCGCCGGAGCGTCGCGCGGCTTCCATGCCTTCACTGACGCCGTGCTGGTTGAAGGCGCGTCCCGCCACCTGGGGCGAGCGTGGCTCGCACATGTAGACCTTGCCGGCGGCATGCACCTCGCGGCACAGCTCGGCGATCTCGTCGGTGTCGCCCCAGGGGCCCGGGTAATAGCGACCGCCCGTGGTGAAGCCCACCGCCCCCTGCTCCAGCCCGTCGCGCACCATGCGCTTCGCCGCGTCCAGCGCATCGCCACGGAGTGGCTTGTCGTGGAACCCCAGCGCCTGCAGGCGAACGGTCGCATGCGGCACGAAGTACGCCGTGTTGACCGAAACCCGCTTGTGATAGTGGCTGCGAAAAGCGGCGACGCTGCTCATGTCCAGGTCTTCGGGCGGATCGCCGAGAAGCCCGCCGAGCCAGTGCCGGTAGGTCTTGAAATTGTAGGCGGAAAGCGGCGCATACGACATGCCGTCGATGCCGAGGAACTCTGTGGTTATGCCCTGGCGGATGCCGTTGGCGTGCTGGGGGTCGACCAGCAGCGCACCTTCCGAATGGGTGTGCGTATCGATGAAGCCCGGCGAGACGGTGTGGCCGGTCGCGTCGATCCGGCGCTTGGCCTCCACCTTCGAGAGGTCGCCGATCGCCTCGATGCGTTCGCCCCTGATGCCGACGTCGCCGCGATACCCGGGCTTACCGGTGCCGTCGACGACCATGCCTCCGGCGATCACGACGTCGAACATGCCCGCCCCCTCGTTTCGCGTCGCCGTTCGGTCGTTTGACCGTATGCGGTGTGCATCCTAGCGTTCGCCCTGCTGCTTCGCCAGTTCGCCCGCCGCTGCCGCGTCGTGATTGGCATCGGAGCATCGCCGGTCGAACGGTTCTCACCCGAACGGGAGACAGGAACCCATGACCGAAACCCATCGCAAGAGTTGCACGAGCGCCGTCGCACTAGCCGCCGCCGGCGTAATCGGACTTTCCGTCGCCGCCTCGGCGCAGACGCTGAAGGCGGTCGTCAACGGCGACTTGAAGTCGCTCGACCCGATCTGGACCACCGACCAGATCACCGGCACCCACGCCTTCATGATCTACGACCAGCTGTTCTCCGAGGACAGCAACCTCAAGGTCCATCCGCAGATGGCCGAGAGCTGGAACGCCAGCGCCGACGGGATGACTTGGCGGATCGTTCTGCGCTCCGGCCTCAAGTGGCATGACGGCACGCCGGTGACGGCGAAGGACGTTGCCCCCTCGATCAAGCGTTGGGGTGCGCGCATAGCCGCC
>CAZZLX010000354.1:0-4799 GCA_964655235.1 uncultured Rhizobium sp. | reverse complement strand
GAGGCGGGGCCGGAGACCATCGGCATCGCCTATGACGGCAAGAACGCCGAGATCGGCAAGTTCTGGACCCGCACCGACGAATACTACCAGGTCATCAACATCATGATGAACCAGCGGAAGTGGGCGGGCCTGAGCGATCCCCAGAAGAAGATCCTGGCCGAGGCCGCGAAGGCCGGCGGTGCCGCCTACAAGGCGGAGTCGGCGCGCGGCTTCACCGAGAAGCGCGGCAAGGCGGAGAAGGAGATGGGCGTCACCGTCCTCGAGCCGGATCTCGCGCCGTGGCGCGAGAAGGCGAAGGCGATCAACGCCGCGCTCGAAGCCGACGGCACCATCCCGAAAGGCCTGGCCGCCAAGGTCGCCGCGATCCCGGCGCAGTGAGCATCGAGTCCGAGGCGGGGCAGGGGACGCTCGATCGCGTCCTCCGCTCCTATCTCGTCGCCAGCAAGCGCGTCGTCCTCGCCGCTTCCATAGCGTTCCTCGCGCTCATGGTCGCGATCAACGGGATCGAGATCGTTGGCCGCGGCCTGTTCGGCCGCAGCTTCGTCTGGGTCCAGGAAATCTCGATCATGTCGGCGATGTGGGTCTACTTCTTCGCCTACGGCCTGATCGCCAAGGACCAGGAGTACATACGGGTCGATCTTTTCACGAACTTCATTCGGCCGGCGGCGAAGGCCGCGATCGCCCTGTTCGCGCGCGTGGCGACCATCGCCTTCCATGCGACTGTCCTCTGGGTCGGGATCGAGGCCTGGCGGTTCCTGGGATTGTTCCGGACCAGCATTCTCGACTGGCCGGAGTCGCTGTTCGTCCTGCCGATCCTTGTCGGCGCGGCCGACATCCTCGTCACCGAGCTCATCCACCTGCGGTCGAGCCTCGTGCATGCCAAGCCGGAGAGCGCCTGATCCGTGGCGACCCTGGTCATGATCGCGATCCTCTTGGCGCTGATGCCGCTGCGCGTGCCGGTCTGCTCGGTGATGGGCATTTCCGCGATCGCCGGCCTTCTCATGCTCGACATGCCGGTCAGCACGCTGGTCCGCTACATGGCGACCGACGTGCGCTCGGTGCCGCTGCTAGCAATCCCGTTCTTCATCCTGGCCGGCAACCTGATGAACCACTTCGACATGACGAAGCGGATCTTCGAGTTCCTGGAAGCGCTGGTGGGATACTTCTCCGGTGGCCTTGCGCAGGCGGCCGTGCTGACGACGCTCGTTTTCGGCGGTATCTCCGGTTCGGCGCTGGCGACCATCGCCGGGATCGGCGTGATCACGATCCATGCGATGCGGCGCGCGGGCTACCGGCCCGAATTCGCGGCGTCGCTGGTGGTCGCAGGATCGCTGATGGATCCGCTGATCCCACCCTCGATCATGTTCATCCTCTATGCCGTACAGATGAACGTCTCGATCGCGGATCTCTTCGTCGCCGGCATTGTCCCTGGCGTTCTGCTGGGCGCCTTGCTGATGCTGAACAACGTGGCGCTGTCGAAGCTCGGCATCGAGAAATTCCCACCGCCCGAGAAGCCATCGTTCGACCGGTTGATGAAGACGTTCTGGAACGGTCTGCCGGCACTGCTGACGCCGATCGTGATCCTCCGCAGCATGACAACCGGCTGGGTCACGCCTACCGAAGCAAGCGTGCTCGCCGTGCTTTACACGCTGCTTCTCGGCCTGCTGCACCGGGAGATCACCTGGGGACGCCTGCTGCGCGCCTTGGACGATACAGTACGGGCGACGGCGTTGATCATGTTCCTGACTGCGCTCGGCAGTGTCATGGGATTCGTCATGACCTCGGAGCGCACGGCCGAGACTCTGGCCCACTGGATGGTGTCATTCACCGACAGCAAGTACGTGGTCCTTGCGCTCGTCGTCCTGGCGCTGCTGATCCTCGGCATCTTCCTCGAGGCGGTGCCTGTCCTTCTGATCTCGGTCCCGCTGTTCGGGCCGCTGGTGGTGGGGTACGGCGTCGATCCGATCCATTTCGGCGTGGTGCTGACATTTGCGATCGTGCTCGGCATCGTCCATCCGCCAATCGGGCTCGGGATATTCGCGGTCTGCGCTATCACCAAGCTGCCGATGGGACCGGTGGTCCGCGCCACGCTGCTGTTCTATCCGGTGCTGCTGATCTGCCTGCTGCTGCTCACCTTTGTTCCGGAGCTCTCGACCTGGCTGCCGAAGGTGATGGTGACCAAGTGATCCAGGTTGCCGATCATCATCGATCCTCATTTGCGATGACACTTTGTCGACTTCCTCCTCTAGGTTTGCTGCGGTGAAACAGGACACGGAAAGCATGGCGGAGCGCGTTGGATATCGCATCGGCATCGACATCGGCGGCACCTTCACCGATCTGGCGCTGCTCGGCACGGACGGGAGTCTGATCACGCGCAAGGTTTCCTCGACGCCGGACGACTACGGCCGCGGCATCGCCGACGGCATCGTCGAGCTGCTGCGCGAGCTGAGCCTCGAGCCGAGCGACATCGTCGACCTGGTGCACGCATCGACCATCGCCACCAACGCGATCTTGGAACAAAAGGGCGCGGCGACGGCGCTGATCACCACCCGCGGCTTCCGCGACGTTCTCGAGCTCAGGCGTCTCCGCATCCCGGTGCTTTACGACCTTCAGTACGACAAGCCGCCGCCGCTGGTGCCGCGTCATCTCCGCTTCGAGATCGACGAGCGGATGGCGGCGGGCGGCAGGGTGAAGCAGGCGCTGGACCTCGGTTCCGTCGAAGCGTCGGCGGCCGAGATCGCCAAGAGTGGCGTCAAAGCGCTGGCGATCACGCTTCTGCATTCCTACGCGAACGCGGACCACGAGCGCGCGGTCGTCGAGGCGCTGAAGGCGAAGCTGCCTGGTGACATCTTCATCACCTGCTCGGCCGACATCCTGCCTGAGATCCGCGAATACGAGCGGACCAGCACCACGGTGATCAACGCCTATGTCGGCCCTGTCGTGAAGCACTATCTCGGCGCGCTCGCCGGCAAGCTGAAGGGTCTCGACATCAAGGCGCCGCTGACCGTCATGCAATCGAACGGCGGCGTCATGACCGCCGAGGCGGCGGTGAAGAAGCCGGCCTATATCGTCGAGTCCGGTCCGGCCGCCGGCGTGATCGCCTGCGCCCATCTCGCGCGCCGGCTCGGCCGCGCCAACGTCATTTCCTTCGACATGGGCGGCACCACGGCGAAAGCTGCGATGATCGAGGGCGGCGAAGCGGCACGCACGACCGAGTACGAGGTGGGCGCCGGTATCAACCTTTCCAGCAAGCTGGTGAAAGGCGGTGGCTACCCGATCAAGCTGCCCTTCATCGACGTCTCCGAAATCGGCGCCGGTGGCGGCAGCATCGTGAACATCGACGATGGGGGCACGCTCAAGGTCGGCCCGCAGAGCGCCGGCGCGGTGCCGGGACCGATGTGCTACGGCCTCGGGGGCGATAAGCCCACCTTCACCGACGCGATGGTGGTGTTGGGCTATCTCAATCCGGTCGCGATCGCCGGCGGCCGCGTGAAGCTCGATGCCGCGCGCGCTCATGCCGCGATCGAGGCCGAGGTGGCAAAGCCGCTGGGCTTGAAGACCGCCGAAGCGGCGCATGGCGTCTATACCCTCGCGGCGGCGACGATGACCCGCGCGGTCAAGGCGGTGACCACTTATCGCGGCCGCGACCCCAGAGACTTCGCCCTCGTCGCCTTCGGCGGAAACGGCCCGATCGCTGCCGTCGAGATCGCGCGCGCGCTCGAGATCAAGGACGTGCTGATCCCGCCGGCGCCCGGCGTATTCTCGGCGCTCGGTCTCCTGGTCTCTGCGACCGAGCACAGCGCCGTCCGCACCTTTGTGCGTGAGGTCGATGCGCTGAAGGTCGCCGACATCGAGGATGCCAGCCGTGCGCTGGAAAAGGAAGTCATGCAGTCCTTCGCCTCCGAAGGCCATGATGTGAAGAACGTGGAGCTGCTGCGCACCGCCGAACTTCGCTACGTCGGCCAAGCCTATGAGCTGCCGGTGACGCTGACGCCCGGTCCGATCGACCTGGACGCGATGCGCTCGGCCTTCGATGCGGAGCATGCCCGCACCTATGGCCACAGCTCGCCGGGCGATCCGGTCGACCTGATCAGCCTCAAAGTCATGGGCAGGCTCGCTGCCGGCGACGGCGAGTTCGACCGTTGGTCGCTGACATCCACGCCGGCGTCATCCAGTTCCCGGAAGGCATTCTTCGGTGCCGCCGGCTGGCACGACACGCCGGTCGTTTCGCGTGCCGATCTCGCCGGCAAGAAGCGGCACGGTCCGGTAATCATCGAGGAATACGACTCCACCTGCGTGATCCCACCCGGCTGCAAGGTCGGTCTCGATCCGCTCGGCAACATCGCGGTCGAGGTGACCTCATGACCAACCGGCGCCTCGACCCGATCACCTTCGAGGTGGTCAAGAACGCGCTGTCGTCGATCGCCGACGAAATGGCGCTGGTGATCATGCGGAGTGCGTACTCGCCGGTCGTCCGCGACTCGATGGACTACTCGACTGCGCTCTGCGACCGCCACGGTCAGATCATCGCCCAGGGCCTCACGCTCGCGGTCCAGCTCGGTGCCTTCCCCGACGGCATGCGCCATCTGCTGGCGCAGTACGGCAGCGACGTGAAGGAAGGCGACATCTTCATCTTTAACGATCCGTACGGATCCGGCGGCCAGCACCTGCCGGACATCTACGTGATCAAGCCGGTGTTCCATGAAGGCGGGCTCGAAGGCTGGGCCTGCACGATGGCGCACCACTCCGACGTCGGCGGCATCACGCCGGGCTCGACCGCGATGCACGCGACCGAGATC
>CAZZLX010000353.1:0-4804 GCA_964655235.1 uncultured Rhizobium sp. | reverse complement strand
GGAGCGCGCCGCGAGCACGAGCAATCGCAACTTCGAAGGTCGCCAAGGTCGCGGCCTGGCCCGCCTGTGCCGGGTCGTTCAGCAGTTCGGGCGAAAGCGCGCCGGCGATCGCGATCTGCTCGGCGAGAGGCATCGAGCCGAGGCGCCGCCCGATCGGCTGCAGCCAGGCGCGCGCCTGCCGTGCGCTGTCGACCAGCGAGCGAAGCTCGGCGCCGCCGAGCTGCTGGCCGTTGGCCGGGATCAGCACGGCCTCGTGCAATCCCGCTTCGGTCAGGTGATTGTCGAGCGCGCGGTCGTCCTTGAGATAGACCTCGGACTGTCCGCGCTTGGCGCGGTAGAGCGGCGGCTGGGCGATGTAGAGATAGCCCTTGGTCTCGTCCTCGCCGCCTTCCTTCTCGACCTTGTGCTCGATGACCTGACGCATCTGCCGGTAGAAGAAGGTCAGAAGCAGCGTGCGGATGTGGCTTCCGTCCACATCGGCGTCCGTCATGATGATGATCTTGTGGTAACGGAGCTTCGAGATGTCGAACTCTTCGCCGATGCCCGTTCCCAGGGCGGCGATGAGGGTTCCGATCTCGGCCGAGCTCAGCATCTTGTCGAAGCGCGCGCGCTCGACGTTCAGGATCTTGCCGCGGAGCGGAAGGATCGCCTGCTTGCCGCGGTCGCGGCCCTGCTTGGCGGAGCCGCCGGCCGAGTCGCCCTCGACGATGAAGAGCTCGGAGAGAGCGGGGTCGCGTTCCTGGCAGTCGGCGAGCTTGCCCGGCAGGCTGGCGACGTCGAGCGCGCCCTTGCGGCGGGTGAGCTCGCGGGCCTTGCGCGCCGCCTCGCGGGCGGCGGCGGCCTCGACGACCTTCTGCACGATGCGCTTGGCGTCGACCGGATGCTCTTCCAGCCACTGGGCGAGCTTGTCGCCGACGATGCTCTCGACGACGGGCCTGACCTCGGAGGAGACCAGCTTGTCCTTGGTTTGCGACGAGAACTTCGGATCCGGCACCTTGACCGAGAGCACGCAGGTCAGGCCCTCGCGCGCGTCGTCGCCGGAGAGGGTGACCTTCTCCTTCTTGGCGATGCCGGACTCGTTTGCGTACTGGTTGATGTAGCGCGTTAGCGCGCCGCGGAATCCGGCGAGGTGGGTGCCGCCGTCACGCTGCGGGATGTTGTTGGTGAAGCACAGCATCGTCTCGTGATAGCTGTCGGTCCACTGCATCGCGACTTCGACGGTGATCCCGTCCTTGGTCTCGGCGAAGGAGACCGGCGGTGCGTGCAGCGGCGTGTGAGAGCGGTCGAGATACGCCACGAACGCCTCGAGCCCGCCTTCGTAGTGCATCTCGACGACGCGGGGCTCGGCCTCGCGCGCATCGGTCAGCATCAGGCGGACGCCGGAGTTGAGAAAGGCGAGCTCGCGAAGCCGATGCTCCAGCGTTTCGAATTCGAAGCGCGTCTTGGTGAAGATCGACGCCGACGGCATGAAGGTGACCTCGGTGCCGCGCTTGTCTCCCTGCGGGCCCACGATCTTCAGCGGCGCCTCGGCGACGCCTTCGCGGAACCGCATGTAGTGCTCGTTGCCGCCGCGCCAGACGCGCAGGTCGAGCGTGTCCGACAGCGCGTTGACGACCGATACGCCGACGCCGTGCAAGCCGCCCGAGACCTTGTAGCTATTCTGGTCGAACTTACCGCCGGCATGCAGCTGGGTCATGATGACCTCGGCGGCCGATACGCCCTCGTCCTTGTGGATGTCGACCGGGATGCCGCGGCCGTTGTCGGTCACGGTCGCCGAACCGTCGGCGTTCAGGGTCACGGTGACGACATCGCAATACCCGGCCAGCGCCTCGTCGATGGCGTTGTCGACCACCTCGTAGACCATGTGATGCAGGCCCGACCCGTCGTCGGTGTCGCCGATATACATGCCCGGGCGCTTGCGCACGGCATCGAGGCCCTTCAGGACCTTGATCGCATCGGAGGTGTAATCGTCCGCGCTGGGCGGCTTCGCTGCTGGATCGCTCATCTGACTCAATCGTTCGAAATGCTTGCGTCGGCGACGCGGAGGAACTGGCCGAGGCCGCGGAGCGGCCGGAAAAGCTGGGCATCGGTGCCGGTGAGCCAAGCCTGGGCACCCAGCGCCTGGATCTCTTGGAACAACGCCGCGCGCCTCGTCTCGTCGAGATGGGCAGCCACCTCGTCGAGCAGGAGAAGCGGGGCGGCACCCGTGCCCGCCTTCACCAGCCGCGCGTTGGCGAGCTGGATCGAGAGCAGGAGCGCCTTCTGCTCGCCGGTCGAGCAAAGTCTTGCGGCCTGACCGCGCGCGACATGGGTCACGTCGAGGTCGCTCCGGTGCGGGCCTTCGGCAGTCATGCCGCTCTCGCCGTCGATCCGGCGGTTCTGGGCGAGCTTCGCCTTGAGGCGATCCTCGGCTTCGAGCGCCGGTACGTCGTCGAGCCAGGCTTCGACCGCGCCGGCGAGACGGAGGGCGGCCTGGGGAAACTCTCCGCTGCCGACCGTAGCGCCGTCGAGAGCATGGACACGCTCGCGACGCGCCGCCGCGACCGCGACGCCATGACGGGCCATGGTGTCCTCGAGCGCATCAAGCCATGTGGGATCGGCGCGGCCTTCACGCAAGAGACGGAGCCGCTCGCGCTGCGCCTGGTCGTAGGCGGCAAGTCGGCCGGCGTGATCGGGGTCGGCGCCGGTGACGAGGCGATCGAGGAAGCGGCGGCGGTCGCCGGCGCTGCCGATGAAGAGCCCGTCCATCTGCGGCGTCAGCCACTGGATGGCGCCGATCTCGGCGAGCTGTGCCTGTCCGCGCACCGGCTTGGCATCGATGCGGACGACGCGCTTGTCGCTGCCTTCGGGATCGCGGCCGGTGCCGACCTCGACCGGCTCGTCATGGCCGCGCTGAAGCCTGGCTGCGATCGCCCAGGCGCCGCCGCCCTGGCGGTCGAGATCGGCGAGCCGCGCGCGGCGAAGCCCGCGTCCCGGCGCCAGCATCGACAGCGCTTCCAGGATGTTGGTCTTGCCGGCGCCGTTGAGGCCGGTCAGCACTACGGAGCGGCGGTCGACCTCGATGCGCGCCTCGGCATAGCCGCGATAGTCGCTGAGCTTCAGGCGCAGCACCGCGAGGCCCGAGGCCTCGGGCTCCGGCATCGGCGGAATCCTTAAGGCAGTAACTGTCACGCCCTCACACGCGCATCGGCATGATGACGTAGAGCGCGCTCCGGTCGGACGGGTCGCGCACGATCGTGGGCGAGGCGGCGTCCGCCATCACGAACTCGGCGCCGTCGCCTTCGATCTGCTGGGTGATGTCGAGCAGGTAGCGCGAATTGAAGCCGATCTCGATCGGCGAGGCCGCGAACTTGACCTGCAGATCCTCGGTCGCCGTGCCGTTCTCGGGGCTGGAGGCCGAGAGCGTCAGCGTGTCGGGGGCGACCGCCAGCTTCACCGCGCGGCTCTTCTCGGTCGAGATCGTGGCGACGCGGTCGACGGCCTCGGCGAAGGACTTGCACTCGACCGTCATGATCTTGTCGTTGTTGACTGGGATCACGCGCTCGTAGTCGGGGAACGTGCCGTCGATCAGCTTGGAGGTCAGGATCGTGCCGTCGAAGGCGAAGCGGATCTTGGCTTCCGACAGAGAGAGCGACACCGGGCCCGGCGTCTCCTCGACCAGCTTGCGGAGCTCGGCGACCGCCTTGCGCGGGATGATCACGCCGGGCATGCCGGCGGCGCCCTCGGGCAGCGCCATCTCGACGCGGGCGAGACGGTGGCCGTCGGTCGCGACCGCGCGTAGCACGTCGACGCCGTCCTGCTTGGCGGCATGCAGGTAGATGCCGTTCAGGTAGTAGCGCGTCTCCTCGGTCGAGATCGCGAACCGCGTGCGGTCGATCAGCGTGCGGAGGTCGCCCGCGGGCAGCTCGAAGCGGTGCGGCAGCGTGTCGCCGGACAGAGCCGGGAACTCTTCGGTCGGCAGCGTCTGCAGCGTGAAGGTGGAGCGCCCGGCGCGCAACGTGACGCGGCCCGAGTCGGAGGCGGCGAGCTCGACCTGCGATCCGTCCGGCAGCTTGCGCACGATGTCGTGCAGCGTGTGCGCGGGGCAGGTGATCGAGCCCTTCTTCTTCACCTCGGCCGGCACGGACTCGACGATGTCGATGTCCATGTCGGTGGCGCTGATCGAGACCTTGCCCGAGTCCGCCTGGATCATGACGTTGGAGAGGATCGGGATCGTCGTGCGCCGTTCGACGACGCTCTGGACGTGAGCCAGAGGCTTGAGAAGCGCAGCGCGATCGAGGGTGAAATGCATGGTTCCGAAGGCCCTTCCAGGGGTCTTTCAATTGATGAGACGGCCGCCCCCCGGAGGCCGTCAAACTGAGGCCAGCGAGTATACCACAGAGGCCGATCCGCCAAGGGTTTTTGAAGCGTCGGAGTGGCCTCCGATTCGTGCGGAAAACCCTTGCTTTTCCGGTGGGAAATCAGGGCCGCGGAGGCGGCCTGTGCGCGCGGTTTGCGGACGACGCCGACGCCTCGTCGTGAAGCCATCTGACGAAGGCCGCGACCTTCGGTTCGGCGAGCCGCCGGGGCTTGCCCACGATGTAATGGCCCCAGGACCTGGTCGTGATCTCGGGGAAGGGACGCACCATCATGCCGCTCGCGATCTCGGGCTCGGCGCAGGCGGTCGCGGTCAGCGCGATGCCGAGGCCCGCGGCACAGGCCTCGAGCGCGAACTGCACGTGATCGTAGCGCGGGCCGGAGGTCGGCGGCCCGGGGACGCCCGCGATCTCGAACCACTCGGCATAGGCCTCGGCGATCGAGTTCG
>CAZZLX010000352.1:0-4809 GCA_964655235.1 uncultured Rhizobium sp. | reverse complement strand
CAGCTCTACACCGGGCAGACGCAGCGTCCGTACGTGCCGGTCGACAAGCGTTGAGCCCCTGGGGCGCACGACGCCAGGCCGGGCGGCGAGAGCCGCACAAGGTCCTTCCCGTTCGCCGCCGGCAGGCCTATGCCGGCGGCGGCCGGATGCATGTCGCCGCCAACGACAATCCGCTGCCTGACCGCCCGCGCCGGTTGAAGGCCGGCTGGGCAATCCCCTTCGCCGTCGTCCTAGCCGCCGTCGCTGCCCTCGCCTTCGCGTGACATGAGCCACGTCGCCGTCCGTGCCATGCGGCGGAGCGACGTTGCAGCCGTCGTCGCGATGATGAAGGAGCTGATCCGGCACATCCGCCTGCATGGCGAGGAGGCCCCTGGCGGCGTCACCGTCGCCAAGGTCCTGAAGAACGGCTTCGGCCGCGACCGCTGGTTCGGCGTGCTGGTCGCGACCGTCGACGGCAAGCCGGCCGGCTACGCGCTGCACCACAAGGGATACGAGGTCGATAACTCGTCCCGCGTTCTCTATCTCTCCGACCTTTACGTCCGGCCCAAGACGCGGCGGCTCGGCGTCGGCCGCGCGCTCATGGCGGCGATGGCGACCGAATGCAGGCGCGTAGACGCCAAAGAGATCCTGTGGCGCGTCCATGCCGGCAACAGGGAAGCGCGGGCGTTCTACCTCGGCCTCGGCGGCGCCGACTGGAAACTCGGCACCACGATGTGGGTGGCGGCCGACGTGCTCGCGCGCCGCGCCGCTACTTCCCGGACTCGCGTTTAAGGAAAGCGATGAGGTCCGCGCGGTCGGCGGCCTCGCCGACGCGAAAGCCCATGCGGGCGCCGGCGATGAAGCCCTGCGGGTTGGCGAGCCAGCGATCGAGCGTCACCTCGTCCCAGACCACGCTCGAGTTGGCGACGCCGTTCGAGTAGCGGAAGTCGGGCACGCTTCCGGCCTTGCGGCCGAAGACGCCCCGATGCTTGGGCCCGACCCGATTGGCATCCAGCGAGTGGCAGCCCGTGCACCGCTCCTCGTAGAGCGTGCCGCCACGCTCGGCGTCGCTCGCGTGGGCGGGAACAGCGCTGGCAAGCATGGCCGCCGCGAGTATGTAGCGCATGAAGCCTCGGTATCCCGGGGAAAGACGGGGCGGCGACGACCACCGGGGCGCCGCCGCCCGCCACTCGCCGCCATCAGGGGGCGTCAGGCGTCGAAGGTAAGCGCCTTCTGCGGCAGATTCTGCTTCAGCGCGCCGGCGAGCGCGGTCCAATGCATGGTCTCGTCGGCAGCGAGACGGCCCGCCACCTTCGCCAGCTCCGTGTCCTTGAACGACGGGATCACGCCGAGATAGGCATTAGCGGCGCCGCGCTCGAGCCTTGCCGCGAGCACCAGGATATCGCCCTGGCTCTTGATCGCACTCGCGTTCAGCGCCGTCGCGTAGTCGCCCATCATCTTGGACTCGACCGGCGTGCCGCCGAGCTTCCGCACCGTGGCGGCGAGCGCGTCGCGGTGTTCCTTGTGGTGCGTCTGGAAGAGCACGGCGACGTCGAGCACCGGCTTTTCCAGCAGCTTCGAGTCGGCGCCAAGCTGATAAGCCGCAATCGCCTCGTGCTCGAGGCCGAGCGCCACATTGAGGATCGCCACGTCGCCTTCGGCGCTGGCGGAACTCATGGGCATCGCGGCGTTGGTGGTGCAGCCGGCGAGCAGCGCTATTGCGCCGGCCGACAGAAACGTCTGGCCGCTGTCGAGGAAACGACGGCGAGTGACGCCGCGGGGCGGAAGGATGGAATTCGTCATAACTCTCTCCCGATGTTGGATCGGCGACGACCGCCCCCGCCGTCGCCGATATCACCGGGGTCTACGAGAGAGACCCGACGAACAGATCAACCGTTTCGCGTCACGAACCCGTGAAGAATTCGTCTCCGCGAATGCTTCAGCTCGCCTTCCGCTCGATCAGCTCGATCTTGTAACCGTCCGGATCCTCAATGAAGGCGATCACGCTGCCGCCATGCTTCATCGGTCCCGGCGGTCGCGGAATCTTGACGCCTTCCTTGGCGAGCTTCTCGCAGGTGCCATAGATGTCGGGCACGCCGATCGCCATGTGGCCGAAACCCGAGCCGATCGTGTAGGGCTCCTTCTGGTCCCAGTTGTGGGTCAGCTCGATCACCGCGCCTTTGGCCTCGTCGCCGTAGCCGACGAAGGCGAGCGTGAAGCGCCCGGACTCGTAGTCCTTGCGGCGGATCAAGTTCATGCCGAGAAGCCGCGTGTAGAAGTCGATCGACTTGTCTAGGTCGAGCACGCGCACCATGGTGTGCAGCATGCGGAAGCTTGAAGCATCGACGGCCGCGGGCCGCTCCTGCGCCTGGACGCTCATGGCGGATCCTTTCTGCTAGGGATGCGAAATCTTAGCGCGCTTGCCGACCAGATCGAGCAGGATTTTGGCGGCGCGCTCGGAAGGTGGTGGCCCGCCCTTGCCGAGCAGGCGCGCGGCTTCCGCCGTCGCCTCGACCTGCGCCCGTCGCGCCGCGGGGTCGTCGAGCAGCCGACCGATCTCGGCCGCGATCAGGTCGGCCCGGCAGCGCCGCTGGAGGAACTCGGCGACAACGTTCTTCCTGAGAAGAATGTTCGTCATCACGATCGACGGCACCTTCACCATCATCTTGCCGATCACATAGGAGAGCCGTGAGACCCTGTAGGCGATCGCGTAAGGCAGGCCGGCGACGGAGAGTTCCAGGTTGACCGTGCCCGAAGCGGCAAGCGCCACGGTCGAGGCGGCGAAGACGTGATGCTTCTCCTCGATGCTCTCGACGATGATCGGATGGCCGGGCCATCCGGCGACCGCCGCCTTTACCGCCGGTGCGACCGCGGCCATCGTCGGCACGACGACGCGCAGCGCCGGGCGATCGGCAACCAGGCGCGCAACCGTCTCGCCGAAGATCGGCAGCAGCCGCTTCACCTCGCCGAGGCGGCTTCCCGGAAGCACGCAGAGCAGCGGCACCTCCCCGAGCCCGTGACGTGCGCGAAAGCCGGTACCGTCGGGCGTGATCCCGTCCTGTTCGACCACCGAATGGCCGACGAAGCTCGCCGGCAAGCCCACCTTCTCGAAGTAGGGCAACTCGAACGGCAGGATGCAGAGAAGGTGATCCAGGAAGGCGGCGATCATCTTCGCGCGCCTCGGACGCCACGCCCACACCGTCGGCGCCACGTAGTGGATGAGCAGCGGTCCCGCCCCCTTCAGCTTGCTCTGCACGCGGAACGCGAACGCCGGCGCGTCGATCGTGACGACGGCATCGGGCGCCATCGCCTTCGCTGCCGCGATCGTTTCTCGCACGCGCCGGAGAACGCGCGCGATATGCGGTACGATCTCGACGATGCCCATGATGTTGAGTTCGCCGAAGGGGACCAGGCTGTCGAGGCCTTCGGCCGCCATCGCCGGGCCGCCGATGCCGGCGAAGCGTACGCGCCCGCCAGTCTCCTCCTTCAGCGACCGCATCAGCCGGGCGCCAAGACCGTCGGCCGAGGCTTCCGCCGCAATCAAGAAGAACAAGGGAGCTTCGCTCATCGCCGCTCGAAGCCGTAGACGAAGAGTCCGAGGCGGTCGGCGGTCTCGCCGACAGCCTCGCGGTCCAGCACGATCGTGCCGCCGGCCTCGACCGCGATGCCGGAGAGACCGGCGCGATGCGCGCGCTCGACCGTGCGGCTGCCGATGGTCGGTGCGTCGACGCGGCTCTCCTGGCCGGGCTTCGGCATCTTGACCAGCACGCCGCCCCTGCCCTCGCGGTGCAGGTCCTTGCAGCGCTCCATCAGCCGATCGGTGCCTTCCACTGCCTCGATGCCGAGAACGACGCCCTGCTGGATCACGACCGCCTGGCCGATGTCGAGCGCGCCGAGTGAAGACAGGATGTCGATGCCGCGCTCGATGTCGGCCATTGCCTCGGCATCGGGCGACCGGCGCCCGAAGGCTCCCTTGGGCGCGAGCAGTGTCGGCAGGATCGCCTCGGCGCCCACCACGTGGAAGCCTTCGGCCTCGAGCTCCTGGATCACGGCCGAAAGCAGCCCGTCGTCGCCCCAGGCGCGGCGGCCGACGCGAGCGAAGAACTGGAGGCCTCGCCAGTCGGGACGGAACGCCATCGGCGAGCGGCGCTTCACCGGGCCGGCCAGCACCAGCTCGCGGCATTCGGCCAGCTTGAGCAGCTGGATCGCCCTTCCGACGGCGCCGACGCGAGCCCAGGCATGATCGGTGCCCGACACCGTCGAAGGCTCGGTCTCGCCGTCGAAGGCGAGGACGAAGAACGGCCGGCCCGCCGCGACGCAGGTCTCTACCAGGCGGCGCGGCAGCGGGCCCGAGCCGGCGAGAATGCCGAGCTTAGGCGGCGCCGTTGTTCTTGGGCTGGCAGATGGGTCGGTTGGCATCGGCACGGATGAACTCCACGATGTCCATCACGACCTTCATCTTGCCGAACAGCTCGGTCACGTCGTCGAGCCGCTCGGCGAGCGTGCCCTCGGCCGCGAACAGCATGCGGTAGGCGGCGCGGAGCGCATGGATCTCGTCGCGGGAGAAGCCCCGGCGCTTCAGGCCGACCAGGTTGAGCCCGGCCAGGCGCGCGCGATCGCCCATCACCAGGCCATAGGGAATGACGTCGCCCTCTACCCCGGTCATGCCGCCGACCATCGCGTACTGGCCGATGCGGACATACTGGTGCACGGCGGAAAGGCCGCCGAGGATCGCGTAGTCGCCGACATGGACATGGCCGCCCAAGGTGGCGTTGTTGATCAGCGTCACCTGCTTGCCGAGCTTGCAGTCATGCGCGACATGGCAGCCGA
>CAZZLX010000351.1:0-4810 GCA_964655235.1 uncultured Rhizobium sp. | reverse complement strand
CGTTAAGGTTCTGCAGCGCGACGAACGCGCCGATATTCGTATTGATCGAGTTCTGAATGGGCATTCGGGTCGCCTTTCACTAGCCATTCTGGCGAGGCTGCTTTCCGATGCTTCTGCTCGGAAGAAAGCCCTTCGACCCGAAAGATAAAATTGTTTGTTTCGGAGCAAAATCCCGGACGATACCCGGAGCATGACTACCTAGGGGAAAACCCCCAGACATCCTGCCCGCTTGCGGACAAAGGTACCCGGGCGACCGGTAATGCGGTACGCCAGTGGCGGGGGGAGGTCCGGCTTCAGCGGCATGATCAAGCGGCGCGCTCATAACCTTCCGACGGCGGTCGGGGGCCTGGTCCTTCTCGTGGGATACGTCCTGCTCGACTGGGTCAGCTTCATCGACCCGTTCATGCGCTCGACCATCACGCCCTGGAATCCGGCGATCGGATTCGCCTTTGCGTTCGTACTCGCCTTCGGCAGGAGCTACCTGCCGATCTTCGTCGCCGCGCCGATCGCGTCCGACTTCGTCATCCGCCAGACGCTGCTGTCGCTTCCGGTCGAAATCGCAACCTCGATGGTTGCCGGTGTCGGCTATTCGATCGTGCTGGCGATCCTGTCGCGCCCGACACTTCGCTTCGATCCCGCACTGACGTCCCTCCGCGACCTCCTCGTCCTGCTCATCTCGGCCGTCGTCGGCCCGGCCGTCATTGCCGCCACGGTCGTCGGCGTGATGATCTTCCTCGACGTGCTGCCGCACACGGCGTTCATCGCCGCCAGCGGCAGGTACTGGATCGGGGACGCGATCGGCATTGTCGTCGTCGCTCCCTTCGCTCTGGTCGCCATGACGCGGATCCGCGACATCAAGGTGAGCCTGGAAACGGCGCTGCAGCTCGCAGCGGTGCTGGCAGCGGTGTTCCTGATCTTCGGGCGCAGCACCCAGCCCAACTACCTGAACTTCTACCTGCTGTTCATTCCCATCGTCTGGATGGCGGTCCGCGCCGGTCTCGAAGGGGTAGGCGTCGGCATCCTGATCACGCAGGTCGCGCTGATCGTCGCGGCGCAACAGATGCCGAGGGACGCGCTCGAGATCACCGAGCTGCAGACGCGCATGATCGTGCTCGCCGGAACCGGCCTCGTTGCGGGTGCGCTGGTGAACGAAAGGCGACGGATCGAGGTACGTCTCCGCATGCATCAGGAATCGCTGGCCAACGTGCAGCGCCTCGGCAGCCTCGGCGAGCTTGCGGCCGCGCTCGCGCACGAGATCAACCAGCCACTGATGGCCGCCGGCACCTACGCCCGCATGGTCGCCAATGCGCTCCGCTCGGGCGAGGAGACCGATCTTACCGAGCCGGCGGCGAAGGCGGTCGTCCAGGTCGAGCGTGCCGCCGAGGTCGTCCGCCGGATCCGGGCGCTGGTCAAGCTCGACCACAGCGCCCGCGCGCCCAACAGCATCGAGAGAATCGTCAACGAGGCGATCGACCTCTGCCAGCTCGAGCTCAGCCGGAGCATGGTGCGCGTCAACTTCCTCAGGCTCGAGCCGGTCCAGCCAGTGATGGTCGACCTTCTCCAGATCCAGCAGGTCTTCATCAACCTGTTCCGGAACTCGATCGAGGCGATGGAGAACGCGGGCGACACGCGGCGCGAGATCACGATCAAGGTCTCGCCCATGGACGACAAGGTGAAGGTGAGCATCCGCGATACCGGCCCGGGCTTCGACCCGGACGTCCAGGCTGATCAGATCCTGCCGTTCTCGTCGACCAAGACCGATGGCCTCGGCATCGGCCTGTCCCTGAGCAAGTCGATCATCGAAAGCCACGGCGGCCGCTTCTGGGTGGACACCCACACGACCGGCGCGCTGGTAAGCTTCACCCTTCCCGTGGCCGCGAAAGCTTCATGAACGAGACCATCCACATCGCCATCATCGACGACGACGTCGCGGTTCTCGACGCGTTGCGCGCCTACTTCGTCTCCAAGGGCTTCACGGTCTCATGCTTCGACACCGCCGAGCGCTTCCTCACTGACGCCGAGAGCGAGGCACGCTTCGACTGCGTCGTCTCGGACATCCGCATGGCCGGGCTCTCGGGCCTGGAACTCGCGCGCCGGATTGCGGCCGGCCCGCGGAGCTGCCCGGTCATCCTCATCACCGGGCACGGCGACATCGATATGGCGGTGTCGGCGATCAAGGGCGGCGTCTTCGACTTCCTTGAGAAGCCGTTCGACGAGGGCCGCCTGCTCGAAGCGATCCAGCGGGCGGTCGCGGGGCATCGCAACGACCGGAGCGAGCGCGAAGGCGTCGAGAAGCTGCTGGCGCAGTTCAACACGCTCTCCAACCGTCAGAGGCAAGTGATGGAGCACGCCGCGGCTGGGCTGTCGAACAAGGACATCGCCGCCAGGCTCAACATCAGCCCGAAGACGGTCGAAAACCACCGCGCCTGGGTCATGGAGCGCATGGGAGCCCGAAACCTCGCCGAGCTCGTGCACCAGGCGATCCGGATCAAGAGCCGGCTATAGCTATATCGTCTCTCAGTTCAGCGTAATGCCGTCCAGACGGATGATCCCGTCCGGATAGGCCTTGAAGCCTTCGAGCTTCGCCGAGAGGCCCCAGAACCAGCGATAGTGGTAGAGGATCAGGTGCGGGCGGTCGGCGAGGATGATCTCGGCCGCCTGGTTGTAGAGCTTCTGGCGCTGTGGCGTCGCCGTGACCGTGCGCGCCTTGACCAGGAGCTCTTCGAGCTTCGGGTTGCAGTACTTCCCCCAGTTGACGAAGCCGTCGCAGGCGAACCAGATCGAGACGTTGGCGTCGGGATCGGGACGTCCGCTCCAGATGCCGAAGGCCGCCTGGTAGTCGCCCTTGATGTTGCGCTGGGTGATCGTGGTCGCTTCCTGCACCTCGATCTTGATCTCGATCCCGGCCTCCGCCGCCATCGCCTGCATCACCTGGGCCAGCTGCTGCTCGGTCGTGGTGTTCGGCGCATAGAGCGTGAACGAGAGCTTGTCGACGCCGGCCGCCTTGAGCAGCGCCTTCGCCTTGGCGACGTCGCGCTTCGGCACCGGCAGGGCGTCGTTATAGTAGGCGCTGCCCGGGGCCCAGGGCTGGTTCGAGGCGATGAACTCGCCGTTGTAGACGACCTGGTTGATGATCTCGCGATCGAGCGAGAGCTCGAGGGCCTCGCGCACGCGTGGATCCTTGCCCAGCGTCGCGGCGCGCTCGCCGTTGTTGAGGTTCATCGACATCGTGTAGTAGGCGGTCGCCGTCGAGCCGACGACCTTGGTGCGCGCGTCCGCCTTGAGCGCGGCGATGTCGGTCGGCAGCACGCGCTCGATGATCTCGAGGCTGCCCGATCGCAGGTTCGCGGTGCGGATGTTGGAATCCGGGATCGGCAGGTAGTTCACCTGCTCCGCCTTGTAGGCAGCCTGGTTCCAGTGCTGCGGGAACTTCTTCAGGACGATGCGGTCGAGCGCCACGCGCTCGGCGAAGGCGTAGGGGCCCGAGCAGACGGGCTTCGCCGCGAAGCTGGCGCCCGATGCCGCCAGCGCCTTCGGCGAGGCGATCATGCCGCCGCGGTCGGTGAACACGCCGATCAGCGGCGCGAAGGGCTGCGCCAGCTTGAAGCGCACGGTCGCGCCATCGGCCTCGACCTCCTTGACCGCCGCGAGCTCCGCCTTCCGCTTGGATTCCGGCAGCGTCTTGTAGCGCTCGATGTTGGCCTTGACCGCCGCCCCATCCATCTTCTCGCCGTCGTGGAAGACGACGTCGGAGCGGAGCTTCATCGTCAGGGTCAGCGCATCCGCCGACCAAGCCCATTCGGTCGCGAGCTGCGGCACGTAGTTCAGCTTGTCGTCGATGTCGACGAGCTTGTCGCACAGGCCGGCGAAGACCACGCGGTCGAGGAAGCTGCCGCCGATCGCGGGGTCGAGCACGTCGGGATCGCCGCCGAGGCCGATCCTCAGGTTCGCGGCGAGTGCGAGCGACGGGGCGAGCGAGGCTAGGGCGAGAACGCTGAGCAGGCGGCGCATCGAGACCTCCCGGACCGGCATTAACCACGTTGGACGAAAACGATGCGCCGCCGGCCGGTTCTTGTCCATTCGGGTGATCCGGTATGCCGCTCGCCACGTAAGCGGCTAAGGGACTTCAAGAGAAGTCGGATGCGTGGATTCATGGCGGCTGCGGTCGCGGGCATGACGATGGCGACGGCAGCGACGTCCCTTTCGGCTCCGGCCCAAGCGCTCGACCTGGTCGGGCTC
The DNA here is from genome assembly GCA_964655235.1 of uncultured Rhizobium sp. Lineage (GTDB taxonomy): Bacteria > Pseudomonadota > Alphaproteobacteria > SHVZ01 > SHVZ01 > SHVZ01. The sequence goes on along the minus strand of CAZZLX010000351.1, from coordinate 571 downwards.
TCGGACAGGAGCCAGCTCGTGCTGTTCTCCGACGCCGCGCCCGGCCGGACCCGCGTGGTCGACGTCGCCGGGATCTCGGCGCCGCTGATCGGCATCGACTTCCGCCCGGCCAACAAGAAGCTCTACGGCATCGCCGCCAACGCGACGATCTACACGATCGAGCCGATGACCGGCGCGGCGACCTTCGTCGCCAGCCTTTCGGAGCCCTTTGCCGCCAGGGGCGCCGTCGTCGACTTCAACCCGCAGGCCGACCGGCTCCGCCTCGTCAGCGACGACGGCAGGCTCAACTACCGCATCAACGTCGACACCGGCGCGGTCATCAAGGACAAGCCGCTCGCCTATGGCGAGAAGGACAAGGCCGCCGGCCAGGCGCCGCTGGTGCTGGGCGGCGCCTACATCAATTCCTACGCCGGCGCCGGCGCGACGCAGCTCTTCCATGTCGACAGCGCACGCGGCGCCTGGATCGTGCAGGACCCGCCGAACGACGGCGTTCTCGGTTCCATCGCCGACACCGGCATGGGCACGCGCGAGATCCGCGGACTCGACATCCCCACTCAGGACGGGTTCCACG
>CAZZLX010000350.1:0-4813 GCA_964655235.1 uncultured Rhizobium sp. | reverse complement strand
GTGTGCTCTACACGCTGATCTACACGGCGAATGCCGAGCAGATCCGCGACCCCGACCTGATCTATCCGGGCCAGGTATTCCAGGTCCCGACCCGGACCAACTAGGCCCCGCGGGAGCGCGGCTCGGCGGAACCGATTTCGGTTCCAAATCCTTACCGCCACGGCTAAACCACGGGTCGGTAGGCAAAAAACCCCGTCCAGCAGAGGTTTTTAGTGATCTCGTCCGTGCTCGTGCCGATCGCCCGCGAGGGTCGTCCGTTCGTCGCCATCGGCGTCGTGCTGGCGCTCGTCCTCCTCTGGCTCGGTCCCTGGACCGGGGCCGTCGGCATCGCGCTCGCGGGATGGGTCGCCTACTTCTTCCGCGATCCTCCGCGGACCGTGCCGACCCGCGACGGGCTGGTGGTGAGCCCTGCCGACGGGATCGTCAGCCTGGTCACCGAGGCGCTGCCGCCGGCCGAGCTCGGCCTCGGCACCGAGCCGCTGACGCGCGTCAGCGTCTTCCTCAACGTCTTCGACGTGCACATCAACCGCAGCCCGATCGCGGGCACGGTCGAGCGCGTGGTCTACAACGCCGGCAAGTTCCTGAACGCCTCGCTCGACAAGGCGAGCGTCGACAACGAGCGCAACGGCCTCTCGATTCGCCTCGCCGACGGACGGATGATCGGGGTCGTGCAGATCGCCGGCCTCGTCGCGCGCCGCATCGTCTGCCATGCACGCGAAGGCCAGCACCTCAAGACCGGCGAGCGCTTCGGCCTGATCCGCTTCGGCAGCCGCACCGATCTCTTCCTGCCGAAGGGCGTGGCGCCGCTGGTTGCTGTCGGCCAGCGCATGATCGGCGGAGAGACGGTGATGGCGGACCTCAGCTCCACCGAAGGCCCGCGGCGAGGCGAGGAGCGATGATGCTCCGCCGGCGCGCCTCTCCGAGGCTCAAGGGCCTCTCGCTCAACCACCTGCTGCCGAACCTGCTGACGGTGCTGGCGCTCTGCAGCGGCCTGACCGCCGTACGCTTCGCGCTGCTCGAGCAGTGGCAGGCCGCGGTCGCGGCGATCATGGTCGCAGGCGTGCTCGACGGCCTGGACGGACGCGTGGCGCGGCTTCTCGGCGGCGGCAGCAAGTTCGGCGCCGAGCTCGACTCGCTCGCCGACTTCCTCAGCTTCGGCGCGGCACCGGCGGTCGTCGTCTACATCTGGTCGTCGCACGACCTTGGCGGCGTCGGCTGGGCCTGCTCGCTGTTCCTCGCGGTTTGCGCCGCGCTCCGCCTGGCGCGCTTCAACACCGCGCTCGAGGATCCGGACAAGCCGGCCTTCGCCTACAACTACTTCGTCGGCGTGCCGGCGCCGGCCGGCGGCGCCCTGGCGCTGCTGCCGATGATGATCACCTTCGAATGGCCGGACGGCCCGTTCCGCGGCGCCCTCCTCACCAGCATCTGGATGGTGATCGTGGGCCTGCTGATGGTCAGCAAGTTCCCGACCTTCTCCTTCAAGAAGGTGAAGATCCCGCATTCCTGGGTGTTGCCGACGCTGGTCGGCGCCGGCCTGTTCGCGACCGCCTTATTCAGCGCGCCCTGGCTGACGCTGATCGCGCTCAGCGCGGTCTATCTCGGGCTGTTCCCGTTCAGCTACCGCTCGTTCCGTCGGCTCACGCTCGAAGCGCAGCGGATCGCCGGCGTCGCGCCGCCGGAAGGGGCACCTCCGGCGGCGTGACGGTCAAGGCGGCTACTCCGCCGCCTTCAGCTTCGGCGCGTCTCCCGTCACCGTCGCGACCTTGCCGCGGTTGCGCAGGCGCCGCGACCAGGCTCCCAGGTTCGCCTTCCACATCAGCGCCGCCGGCGTGACGATCAGCGTCAGCACCGTCGCGAATGTGAGGCCGAAGACGATCGCGGTCGCGATCTGCGTCCACCATTGCGTCGACGGCGCGCCGACCGAGATGTGGCGAGCGGGGATGTCGAGGTTCACCTGGAACATCAGCGGCAGGAGACCTAGCACCGCGGTCATCGCCGTGAGCACCACCGGACGCAGGCGCTGCGCGCCGGTGCGGATCAAAGCCTCCCGCACCGTCGGCACCTTGTCCTTCAGACGGTCGAAGGTGTCGATCAGGATGATGTTGTTGTTGACGATGATGCCGGCGAGCGCGATCACGCCGATGCCGCCCATGACGATGCCGAAGGCCTGGCCAGTCGCCAGCAGTCCGAGGAACACGCCGATGGTCGACATGATCACCGCCGAGAGGATCAGCAGCGTCGAGTAGAAGCTGTTGAACTGGGCCAGCAGGATCACCGCGATCAGGAACAGCGCGGCGAGGAAGGCGCGCGACAGGAACGACGCGGCCGCCTTCTGCTCCTTGTCCTCGCCCTTGAAGCGAACGGTGACCGCCGGATTGATGCCGGCCGTCTCCATCCAGGCGCGGATCTCCTTCACCTTGTCGTCGGCGAGCACGCCCGGCGCGATGTCGGACTTCACGTGCATCACGCGGCGCCCGTCGATGCGGTTGACCTTGGTGGTCAGCGGCGCGGCCGTGCGCGAGACGAAATTGCCCATCGGGACCAGGCCGGCCTCGGTCTGGATGCGGATGTCGTCGAGCTGCCCGACCGAGCGGTCGCTCTCGGGATATCGCACGACGATGTCGACCTGCTTGTCCGCGTCGTTCGGACGGTAGTCGGTGAGCTTGAGCCCGCGGGTGACGAGCTGGATGTAGCTGCCGACGAGGCTGGTATCGACGCCGAACTTGGAGGCCTGGGCGCGGTCGACCGCGACCCGCCACTCGATGCCCGGGACCGGACGGGAATCCTCGACGTTGACGAGTCCCTGAATGGTCTCGAGATGCGCCTTCACCTTGGCGACCTCGGCCGGGAGCAGCTCGGGCTCGCGCGCCGAGAACTCGATCTGGATCGGCTTGCCGGCGGCGGGGCCCTTACGCTCCTCGGCGGGCTCCACCCAGATGCCGGCGAGATCGGCGGTGCGCTTCACCACCTCCTCGGTGATCGCCTTGGCCGAGGCGCGTTGGCCCCAGTCTTTGTATTCGAGCGTGATCACGGCGACCACGTCCTCGGCGACCTCCTGGCCGCCCTGACTGCGCGTGCCGACCTGCGTGTAGACCGACTTGAACTGTCCGATAGGCAGGATGCGCTCCTCGACCTCGATCGCCAGCGCCAGCTTCTCCTGGATCGAGAGGTTGCCCCGCGCATGCACGAGCACGCGCGAGCGCTCGGCCTCGATCTTGGGGAAGAACTCGACGCCGCGGCCCTTGGCCGCGTAGAGCATCTGCACGCCGACCAGGAGCGCCACCGCCAGCAGCAGCACCTTGCCCGGGTGATCGAGCGCCTTCGAGAGCACGCGGACATAGAGGCCGGTCGAGCCCTTGAGATCCTCGACCTTGAAGGCGGTGTCGACGTCGTGATGCGCCCCCTCGGCAGCGGCCGTGCGCTTGCCGACCACCGAAGCCAGCGCCGGGATGAACAGGAGGGCCATGACCAGCGACGCCGCCAGCAGCGCGATCACGGTCACCGGCAGGTACTTCATGAACTGGCCGACGACGCCGGGCCAGAACAGCAGCGGCATGAAGACGACGATCTTGGTCAAGGTCGAGCCGATGATCGGCGGCGCCATGCGCTTGGCCGCGACCAGATAAGCCTGCTCGCGCGGGTAGCCTTCCTCCATCAGCTTGTCTGCGTATTCGTTGAGCACGATCGCGTCGTCGACCAGCATGCCGACGGCGAGGATCAGACCGAACAGCACGACGATGTTGACGGTGTAGCCCATTCCCGCCAGCACCAGGATGCCGAGCAGGAACGAGCCCGGGATCGCGATGCCGACCAGGAGGCCCGAACGGATGCCGAGCACGCCGACGACCACCACCATAACCAGGATGACGCCGGAGACGGCGACGTTGGTAAGGTCGGCAAGCATCACCTTGATGTTGGTCGACTGGTCGTTCGAGTAGGTGACGGTCACCGCCTCCGGCCAGCGCTTGCGCTCGGCCTCGACCGTCTCCTTCACGCTCTCGATCGTCTGGATGATGTTCTGGCCGACGCGCTTGGAGACTTCGATCGCGACGGCCGGCTTGCCGTTCATGCGCGCGACCGACTCCCGGTCCTTGAATCCGCGGCGGACCTCGGCGATGTCGGCGATGCGGACGACGGCGTCGCCCTTCACCTTGACCGGCATGTTCAGGATATCGGGGATCGTTTCGAAGACGCCCGGGACCTTGATCGCGAAGCGCCCGTGGCCGACATCGAGCGAGCCGGCCGGAACCAGACGGTTGGAACGGGTCAGTGCCGAGATGATCTGCAGCGCGTCGAGGCCGTAGCTCTCCATGCGCATCGGGTCGATCACGACCTCGACCGTCTCGTCGCGGTTGCCGGCGACCTCGGCACGCAGCACCGACGGATTCGCCTCGATGCGCTCCTTGAGGTCGCGGGCAAGCTTGATCAGCGTACGCTCCGGCGCCGAGCCCGACAGCGTCACGACCAGCACCGGGAATTCGCTTATCGCGACCTCGTTGATGACCGGCTCCTTGGCCACCGGCGGCAGGGCGGGCTTGGCGAGGTCGGAGACATCGACGTTCACGTCCACGCTGAGGCAGTGGATGTGCTGGTTGGCCAGGCTCGCTTGCGCGGCAGTCTCGGCGTCCTGCCGGGCATCCAACGGTGCGCGCGCGATCGAGGCGGTCCGGGCGGCGTCGGCCGCGGCGGACTCGACCGCGGAGTGGGTGGTGGCGGTGCGGCCACCGAAGATGATGAGCCCGACGAAGAGCACGAAAGCGGGCAGGCCGACCACCGCTTCGATCGCCGCCGACCCCCGTTCGTCCCTCCTGCG
>CAZZLX010000349.1:0-4816 GCA_964655235.1 uncultured Rhizobium sp. | reverse complement strand
GGTCATCATCATGGCGGACGCCGACGTCGACGGCGCCCATATCGCGTCCTTGCTGATGACCTTCTTCTACCGCGAGATGCCGGAGCTGATCCGCAAGGGCCACCTGTTCCTGGCGCAGCCGCCGCTCTATCGCCTTGTCCATGGCGCGACCTCCGTCTATGCCCGCGACGACGCCGACAAGGACCGGCTCCTGAAGTCGCACTTCAAATCGAATGCGAAGGGAGAAATTAGCCGCTTCAAGGGCTTGGGGGAAATGCCTGCGGCACAACTCAAAGAAACCACGATGAACCGGAAGACCCGGACCCTGCTCCGGGTCGAGATCGCCGAGGACGACGCGACCGGGACCGAGAGACTGGTCGAGCGCCTGATGGGCCGGAAACCCGAGGAGCGCTTCAAGTTCATCCAGGAGAACGCCAAGGCCGCCCGCGACCTCGACGTCTAAGTCAGCAACGGGCGTCATGTCGTTGATCTTGAAGCCGGACCGGATGCCCCGCATCCTGCGTCCATGACGCCAGATGAATATGCGAAGCAGGACGGGCTCGGCCTAGCCGACCTCGTTCGCGGGAAACAGGTCACAGCCTCCGAGCTGGTCGAAATCGCCGTCGCCGCGATCGAGACGCTCGATCCCAAGCTCAACGCGGTTCCCATCCGCGCCTTCCAAATGGCGCGCGCCCGGGCCAAGGAAGCATTGACCGGCCCCTTCGCTGGCGTGCCGTTCCTGGCCAAGGACCTCGGGCTCGAATGGGAGGGGCTGCCGGTCCGTCAGGGCTCCCGCTACTTCATGGACTACGTGCCGGCCTGGGATGCCGACCTCGCCCGGCGCTGGCGACAGACCGGCGTGATCCCGCTCGGCCGCACCAACGCGCCGGAGTTCGGCCTCAACGTCGCGACCGAGCCCAAGGTCCACGGCATCACCCGCAGCCCCTGGAATCCGGACCACACACCGGGCGGCTCCTCCGGCGGCGCAGGCGCGGCCGTGGCCGCCCGGATCGCCCCGATCGCTCATGCGAATGACGGCGGCGGCTCGATCCGGATCCCGGCCAGCCACTCCAACCTCTTCGGCCTCAAGGTGACGCGCGGACGCACGCCGGTCGGCCCCGCCTTCGGCGAAGTCTGGAATGGGCACGCGGTAAACCACGCGCTCACCCGAAGCGTCCGCGACTCGGCAGCCCTGCTGGATGCGACGGCGGGCCCCGCGCCCGGCGATCCCTATGCCGCGCCCGAGAAGCCCGCCTCCTACCTCGCTGAGATCGCGACGCCGCCGAAGCGGCTCCGGATTGCCGCCACCTGGACGGCGCCGAAAGGCTACGCCGTCGATCCGGAGGTCGCGGCGACGGTGCAGGAAGCGGCGAAGTTCCTGGCCGGGCTCGGCCATGAGGTCGACGAGCGCCGCCCGGCTTACGACCACGCGGCACTGGAGATGGGCCACAGCCTCGTCGTCGCCGGCAACATGGCGGCGGACATCGTCGAGTGTACGGCGTTCCTCGGCCGCACGCCGAAGCCGGAAGATCTCGAACGCGAGACCTGGGATTTCATCAGGCTGGGCCAAGGGCTCTCCGCCGAGGCGTTCGAGCGCGCGCGCCGCTCGCTGCATCGGCAGGGCCGGATGATCGGCGCGTTCTTCGAGACCTGCGACATGCTGCTCTCGCCCGTCGTGCCGGTGCCGCCGCCGAAGCACGGCGAGACCACGATCGATCGCATCGCCCACTTCATCGCCTTCACGTTCCCCTGGAACGCCACCGGCCAGCCCGCCTGCGCGGTTCCGTTCGGCTGGACCCGCGACGGGCTTCCCATCGGCATCCAGCTCGTCGGCCGCCTCGGCGACGAGATCACGCTTCTCAAGCTCGCCGCCGAGATCGAGGCCGCACGCCCGTGGGCCCATATGAGGCCGCCGATCTGCGTCGGCTAGCGCCGCTGGAACGCGCGATCGGCGCCGCCCTCTGTTGCTATCTGCCGGCCGACGCCGCGTGGTTCGTCTTGAGGCCGCGCTTCACCAGCGCGTCCCAGGCATCGCTCGCGGTATCGGCAAACTCGAAGAGGGCGAGGTCCTCGCTCCGGATCATGTCTTCCTCGATCAGCGCCTCGAAGTTGATGATCCTCTGCCAGTAGCCTCGGCCGAAGAGCACGATCGGGATGGCCGGGGCCTTCCTGGTCTGCACCAGGGTCAGGATCTCGAACAGCTCGTCCAGCGTGCCGAAGCCGCCAGGAAAGACCACGAGCGCGTTCGCCCGCATCGCCAGGTGCATCTTCCGCATGCCGAAGTAGTGGAAGCGGAAGGTCAGCTCCGGCGTGGTGTACGCGTTCGGTTCCTGCTCCATCGGCAGCGTGATGTTGAAGCCGATCGACGGCGCGCCGGTCTCGAAGGCGCCCCGGTTCGCCGCCTCCATGATCCCCGGCCCGCCGCCCGTGGCGACGACGTTGTCGCGCCAGCGATTCTGCGGCGCATGCGCACCTCCTCGCTCCGAGACGATGCGGCCGAACTCGCGCGCCGCCGCGTAGTAGGCGCTGTGGCGCTTCATCCGCTCGACATCCGCCTTCTGCGCGTCGAGCGTCGCGGCCGCATCGGCCTCGGCGATCTGTTCCGGCGACGGGACGCGGGCGCTGCCGAAGACGACGACGGTCGATCGGATGCCCCAGTCGCGCAGCAGATGTTCTGCCTTGGCGTATTCGAGCGCGAAGCGGATGTCGCGCATCTCGTCGCGCAGCAGGAAGTCCTTGTCCTCGACCGGCAGGAGATAGCTCGGCGACTGAATCTGGCGCGTGTTGTCGGCCATCAGGGACTCGCGATCTCGTCGATGTGGCGATAGACAGGCTTGCCCGCCGCCTTGAACCGCTCGACCTCCTCGTCGGCCCCCTTCGAGGCACCGCCGATGCGAAGGCACGCATCGCACCGGTCCGCCAGCGCGAGCGACACGGGCATCATGATCTCGTCGAACTTGTCGTCACCCTTTACGCGGATGATCGGCAGCGCCATGTTGACGCCGATCACCGGCACGTGGCCCCTGGCGAAGACCTCGTAGGCCGCACGGTTCATGGCATCCAGGTTCGCCTGCCGCTCCGCCTCGGTCCTGGCACCGCCGCGATAGGGACCCGCGACCATGATCCACATGCCTCAGTCTTCCTTCTCTCCGTAGGGGTTCTTCGACTTCCTCAACAGAAAGCGGAGTGGAATGCCTTCGAGATCGAAGACCTCGCGCATGCTGCCGGCGAGATAGCGTTCGTAGGACTCCGGCAGCGCCTCGATGTTGTTGACGAAGAGCGCGAAGGTCGGCGGCCTTGCCTTCACCTGCGTCGCGTAGCGGATCTTGATCCGCCGGCCCTGCACCAGCGGCGGCGTGTGGCGCTCGACCGCTTCGGAGAGCCAGCGATTGAGCTGCGAGGTCGGAATCCGCCGGTTCCAGCGTGCCCGCGCCTCGAGAACGGCATCCATCAGCTTGTCGAGGTTCGAGCCCTTGAGGCCCGACGTCGCTATCCAGGCGACGCCCCGCGCCTGGTGCAGCGAGGCTTCGAGACGGTCCTTGAGACGCTTGATCGCCGTGGTCTTGTCCTCGATCGCGTCCCACTTGTTGACCGCGATCACCAGGGCCCTGCCCTCCTCGATCACGTGCCGGGCGATGGTCAGGTCCTGCTTGTCGAAGATCGCGTCGCCGTCGAGAACGAGGACGCAGACCTCGGCGTAGCGGATCGTGTTGATGGTGTCTCCGGCGGCGAGCTTCTCGACACGGTCCTCGATCCTGGGGCGCTTGCGCAGGCCCGCGGTGTCGACGATCTCGACCGCGGTCCCCTTGTACTGCCAGGGGATCGTGATCGCGTCGCGGGTGATGCCGGGCTCGGGCCCCGTCAGCAGGCGATCCTCGCCGACCAGCCGGTTCACCAGCGTCGACTTGCCGACGTTGGGGCGGCCGACGATCGCGAGCTTGAGCGGCTTGGTCTCCCAGGACGCGTCGGCCTCTTCCTCGGACTCCGCCTCCTCCGCCTCTTCCGCCTCTGGCGCGGCCGCCTCGTCCTTCGGCATGTGGCCGGCGACCCAGTCCCACAGTTCCTCGATGCCGAGACCATGCTCCGCCGAGACCCCCAGCGGATCGCCGAGGCCGAGCGCGTGCGCCTCGGCGAGCCCGGCTTGGTGCAAGGATCCCTCGCACTTGTTGGCGACCAGCAGCACGGGACGTTTGGCGCGGCGCAGCAGGCCGGCGAAGGCGCGGTCGAGCGGCGTCACGCCGGAGCGCGCATCGACCACGAACACCGCGGCGTCGGCGGCGGCGACCGCCTCCTCGGCCTGCCGGCGCATCTTCGCCTCGATGGTGTTGCCCTTGGCCTCTTCGAAGCCGGGCGTGTCGACGATGGCTACCTCGCGGCCGCGCACCTTGGTTCTGCCTTCGCGCCGGTCGCGGGTGACGCCGGGGCGATCGTCGACCAGCGCCTGACGGCGCCCGGTCAGCCGGTTGAAAAGCGTCGACTTGCCGACGTTGGGCCGGCCGACGATGGCGAGGGTGAACGGCATCGGTTTTGGCTTTACGCCAACCGGATAAGGTCGGCCGAGTCGGTCAGCGTGTAGACGGCCCGGTCGGCGACGATCGGCGCCAGGCTGATGCCCGACGGCAGCGAGAGGCGGCCGAGGAACTGCCCGGAGTAGGGCGAGACCGCGACCATTTCGCCATGAATTCCGACCACCAGCAGGCGATCCTTCACCAGCACTGGACCCGACCAGAACAGCGGATCGCGCTTCTTCGCCTCGTCTTTCCAGCGGCCGAGCGAGGCGACCCAGCGCACGCGCCCATCGCGGCGCGTCAGGCAAACCAGCTCGGCTTCGGTCGAC
>CAZZLX010000348.1:0-4818 GCA_964655235.1 uncultured Rhizobium sp. | reverse complement strand
ACGTGGTCGCGATCGGCACCTTCGACCCGAGATCGAGGCGGAGCGTCACCGCGGCGTTGCTGCGGCAATACTCGACGTAAATCAGGTTCAGCCGGTCGCGGCTGCCGAGGGCGACCGAGGCGCCGGAGTAGTCGGCGAGCTCCTGCATGTGCGGACGCGCCAGCTGGCGGATGCCCATGTTCGAGAGCACCGCATAGCCCAGCGCCAGCGCCGGCGCGCCGAGTTGATATTTTCCCAGACGATCGGAATAGGTGAGATAGCCGAGCTTGGTGAGCGTGTAAGTGAGGCGCGAGACCGTCGGCTTCGGAAGGCCGGTGGCGCGCGCGATCTCCTGGTTGCCGAGCTGCGCATGGTTCGGCTGGAAGGCGCGCAGCACCTCGAGCCCGCGCGCGAGGGCCTCGACGAACTGGCGGTCGCGCCGAGGCTCGCCCGAAGGGCCGCCTTCTTCGCGCGCCCGCGCCAGCCATTCGGTGCTGCCGGTGCCAGTGCTCGTGCTGACCGTCATTCCTGCCCTGTCGTCTCCCTCTCGTTCGGAGGGATTTACAGCGGAGTACACTCCACCCTACGATCCACGTCAAATCTGCGAAACGTAATTTCGCAATGCGGAACTAAGGGTAGGGAGACGCCGGGCGTGTCCAAAGCTTATGTGAGCACCGACCGCAAGGGTTCGGTCGCCGTCATCCGTCTCGACAATCCGCCGGTGAACGCGCTCGGGCACGGGCTCAGGCTCGGGATCGCCTCGGCGCTGAAGGCGGCCGAGGAAGATGCCGGCGTGAAGGCCGTCGTCCTGGTGGGCAATGGCCGCTGCTTCTCGGCCGGTGCCGACATCACCGAATTCGGCAAGCCGCCGCAGTCGCCGAACCTGGCCGACCTGATCCTCGCGATCGAGGCGAGCCCGAAGCCGGTGGTGGCGGCGATCCACGGAACGACATTGGGCGGCGGCCTGGAGCTGGCCCTCGCCTGCCACGCACGGGTGGCGTCGAGGGACGCCAAGCTGGGATTGCCCGAGATCAAGCTCGGCATCCTGCCGGGCGCCGGCGGCACTCAGCGCGTACCGCGCCTGATCGGCGCGGAGGCGGCGCTGAAGATGATCACCTCAGGCGACATGATGCCGGCCGAAGAGGCGAAAGCCCTGGGCCTCGCGAACGAGGTTGCGACCGGCGACATCGTCGATGCGGCAGCGAAGCTTGCGGAAGCGCTCGCCGAATCCGGCGACCTGCCGCGCGTCCGCGACATGTCGGTGCCGGGCGAGCGCGCCGCCTTCGACAAGGCGGCAGCCGCGCTCACCGGCAAGGGCCGCGTGCTGCCCGCGACCCAAGCCTGCGTCGACGCGGTCAAGGCCGCGATCGAGATGCCCTTCGACAAGGGCATCGCCTTCGAGACCGAGCTGTTCCGGAAGCTGGTATCCAGCGACGAGTCGAGAGCGCAGCGCCACGTCTTCTTCGCCGAGCGCAATGCCGCCAAGGTCGCCGACATGCCCGGCGACGTGCAGGCGAAGCCGGTCGCCTCGGCCGCCGTGATCGGCGCCGGCACCATGGGCGGCGGCATCACCATGTCCTTCGTCAACGCCGGCGTGCCCGTGACACTGATCGAGACGACGGAGGCGGCGCTGAAGCGCGGCCTGGATACGATCCTCGCCAACTACAAGCGCAGCGGCCGCACGCCCCAGGAGGTGATCGACCGCCGCATGGGCCTGATCACGCCGACCCTCGACATCGAGAAGGCGGCGGACGCCGACATCGTGATCGAGGCGGTGTTCGAGGAAATGGAGATCAAGAAGGAGATCTTCGGAAAGCTCGACCGCATCGCCAAGCCTGGTGCCGTGCTCGCGACCAACACCTCCTATCTCGACGTGAATGCGATCGCCCAGATGACGAAGCGGCCGGCCGACGTGCTTGGTATGCACTTCTTCAGCCCGGCGAACGTCATGAAGCTGCTGGAGATCGTCCGCGGCAAGGCGACCTCGCACGCGACGCTCGCGACCGCCATCGCCGTCGGCCGCAAGATCGGCAAGGTGCCGGTGATCGTCGGCGTCTGCGACGGCTTCGTCGGCAACCGCATGCTGGGTGCCCGCCTCAAGGCGACCGAGCAGCTTCTGCTCGAAGGCGCGCTGCCGCACGAGATCGACGCGGCGGCGACCTCGTTCGGCTTCGCGATGGGCCCCCTCGCCGTCTCGGATCTCGCCGGTCTCGACATCGGCATGCGTGCCAGGCGCGCCCGCGGCGTGCGGGCGGCGGTCGCCGACGCGATCACCGATGCCGGCCGCTACGGCCAGAAGAACGGCAAGGGCTACTACCGCTACGACGAGGCGGACAAGCGGAAGCCGATCCCCGATCCCGAGGTCGAGAAGATCATCGTCGAGGCCTCGGCCAAGGCTGGCATCACGCGCCGCCGGATCAGCCAGGAAGAGATCATCCAGCGCCTCAACTACCCGATGATCAACGAAGGCGCGAAGATCCTCGAGGAAGGCATCGCCCAGCGCCCGGGCGACATCGACGTGATCTGGGTCTACGGCTATGGCTGGCCGGTCTGGCGCGGCGGCCCCATGCATCACGCCGACCAGGTCGGCCTGAAGACGATCCGCGACTGGCTCGCCGAGCAGGCACGGAAGTCTGGCGATGCGTCGCTCAATCCGGCGCCGGTGCTCGACCGCCTCGCCCGCGAGGGCCGCGGCTTCTCTTCGGCTTCATGACGCGGCCGTATCTCTGGGAGAAGTCGTATCCGCCGGGCGTCCGCTGGGACGCACCGATCCAGGCCTCGACCGTTCCCACCCTCTTCGCCGCCAGTGTCGAGAGACACGGCAACAGGAACGCGATCGAGTATCTCGACCGGCCGATCACCTATGCCGAGCTCGACGCCGCGGTCTCCAAGGCCGCCGCCGGGCTGATGGCACTCGGCGTGGGCAAGGGCAAAGGCGTCGCCCTCTACCTGCCGAACACGCCGGATCATCCGATCGCCTTCCTCGGCACGCTGAAGGCCGGTGGCCATGTCGTGCATCTGAGTCCCCTCGACGCCGAGCGCGAACTCGCGCACAAGCTCCAGGACAGCGGCGCCCGCATCCTGGTGACGACCAATCACCCGTCGCTGCTGACGAACGCGCAGAAGCTGGTCGCCTCCGGCCACCTAGACAGGCTGATCGTTTCGGAGCAGGCGAATTGGGGGCCGACGCCGGCGCCGCTTCCGTCCGCCCCCGCCGGCGCAATGACGCTTCAGGCCCTGATGGCGGCGGCCACCCTCCCCGCAGCGTTGCCGAAGGTGACGCCGGACGACCTAGCGGTCCTGCAATACACCGGCGGCACCACCGGCGCACCGAAGGGCGCGATGCTGACGCATGCGAACCTGACGTCGGCGGTCGCGATCTACGATACCTGGGCCGAGGGCCAGAACTCGCTCCGTCGCGGCGACGACAAGGTCGTCTGCGTGCTGCCGCTGTTCCACATCTACGCGCTGACCACGATACTGATCCGCCACCTGGCGCTCGGCAGCGAGATCCTGCTCCGCATCCGCTTCGACGCCGAGACGACGATTCGCGACATCGCCGAGAAGAAGGCGACGCTGATGCTGGGCGTGCCGACGATGTACATCGCGCTCCTGCAGCATCCCGAGATCGGCAAGCGCGATCTTTCATCGCTACGGCTCGTGACCTGCGGCGGCGCCTCCCTGCCGATCGAGGTCGAGCAGAGCTTTCAGAAGATCACCGGCTTCCGCGTCGGCGGCGGCTGGGGCATGACCGAGACCTCCCCCGCCGGAACCAACCTGCCGCTCCAGGGCGACTGGAAACCCGGATCGATCGGCATGCCGCTGCCGGGCATCGTCATGGAGGTGGTCGCGCTCGACGATCCCAGACGCGTGCTCGGTCCTAACGAGAAGGGCGAGTTCCGCATCAAGGGCCCGAATGTGATGAAGGGCTACTGGAAGAAGCCGAAGGAGACCGAGGAAGCCTTCGTCGACGGCTATTTCCTGACCGGCGACATCGGCTACATGGACGAGCGCGGCTACTTCTTCCTGGTCGACCGCAAGAAGGACATGATCCTCTCGGGCGGCTTCAACGTCTATCCGCGCATCATCGAGGAAGCGATCTACGAGCACCCCTCGGTCGAGGAGGTGGTCGTGATCGGCGTGCCCGACAGCTACCGCGGCCAGTCGGCCAAGGCTTTCGTCAAGCTCAAGGCAGGCGCGGCGGCGTTCACGCTCGACGAGCTCCGCATCTTCCTCGCCGACAAGATCGGCAAGCACGAGATGCCGACCATGATCGAGATCCGGGACGCGCTTCCCCGGACCGCGGTCGGCAAGCTGTCGAAGAGGACCCTGGTCGACGAAGAGGCCCGCAAGGCGGGCGCGGGAGACTGATCCATGGATCTGCGCTTCACCCCAGAGGAGATCGCGTTCCGCGACGAGGTGCGCGCCTTCTTCAAGGAGTCGGTGCCGGACGTCGTCCGAACCAAGATGTCCGATGGTCGCCACCTGACGAAGGAAGAGTTCGTCGGATGGCAACGCATCCTCAACAAGCGCGGCTGGGCGACGCCGCATTGGCCGGTCGAATGGGGCGGCACCGGGTGGTCGCCGGTCCAGCAGTACTTCTTCCTCGACGAGCTGCAGCAGGCAGCCGCGCCGCCGCCGCTGCAATTCGGCGTCAGCATGCTGGGGCCGGTGCTTATCGCCTTCGGCAACGAGAAGCAGAAGAAGCACTTCCTGCCGCGTATCGCCAACCTCGACGACTGGTGGTGCCAGGGCTTCTCGGAGCCGGGCGCCGGCTCCGACCTGGCGTCGCTCCGCACCTCGGCCAAACGCGACGGCGATCACTACATCGTCAACGGC
>CAZZLX010000347.1:0-4821 GCA_964655235.1 uncultured Rhizobium sp. | reverse complement strand
AGACGAACTCGACGCCTTCCTCCTCGGCATGGAACACCTCGCGCTGTGAGCCCGGCATGTTCGTGCGGTCACGGCGATAGAGGCACTTAACCGACTTGGCGCCCTGGCGGACGGCGGTGCGCACGCAGTCCATGGCGGTGTCGCCGCCGCCGATGACGACGACGTTCTTGCCGGCGGCGTTCAGCGTGCCGTCGCTGTACGCCGCGACCTTGTCGCCGAGTCCGACGCGGTTGGAGGCGATCAGGTAGTCGAGCGCCGGGACGATGCCGTCCAGGCCGACGCCGGGTGCGTGGATGTCGCGCGCCTTGTAGACGCCGGTCGCGATCAGCACCGCGTCATGGCGCTGGCGCAGCTCGGCCAGCGTGATCTCGCCGCCGATCTCGACGTTGAGCGAGAACTCGATGCCGCCATCGATCAGCCACTGGGTGCGGCGTTCTACGATCGGCTTCTCCAGCTTGAAGCTGGGGATGCCGTAGATCATGAGCCCGCCGACGCGGTCGTGGCGGTCGTAGACATGGACGCGATAGCCCTTGCGTCGGAGCTGCTCGGCGGCCGCGAGGCCGCCCGGCCCGGATCCGACGATGCCGATCGACTTGGCCAGATCCCGCGGCGGCTTGATAGGTTTGACCCAGCCGTTCTGGAACGCCTGGTCGGTGACGTACTTCTCGACCGTGCCGATGGTGATCGACTCGAAACCCTTTTCGATTACGCAATTGCCTTCGCAGAGCCGGTCCTGCGGGCAGATCCGCCCACAGATCTCGGGGAAGGTGTTGGTGGCGGCGGCGACCTCGTACGCCTCCTCGACCCGTCCCTGGGCGGTCAGCATCAGCCAGTCGGGGATGTTGTTGTGGAGCGGGCAATGCACCTGGCAGAAGGGGACCCCGCACTGCGAGCATCGGCCGGCCTGTTCGGCAGCCCGGGCGGTCTCGAACTCGGCGTAGATCTCCTGGAAGTCGGAGATGCGACTCGCTGCCTTGCGCTTGTCGGGCATCTGCTTCTCGACGGAGACGAACTGGAGCATGCGCTGGCTGGTAGCCATCGAGACGGGTCCTTCGGAACGCTTTTTGGCTGGCCGGGGAGGGGCTTGCCGCGAAAGGTCAGAATGGCGGCCCTATTTTTACCGCACCAGCGAAAAGCGACAATTAAGGCAGTATTGATGACCTACTTGCGCGACAATTCAAACCGCAGCGGAGTCGAAGCAATAATTTGGATGCCGCCTCGGAAAATTAGTCCCATTATGGGACTAATTGCCAATCTATTGATTTAACTGGAATTCGCAGCGCTTTCAGCGCCAACTTTGCGTGCAGCGGCGGCGGCTTCCGTGGGAGGGGTGCCTTCGGGGGTCGCGATCTTGACGGTCGGGTAAGCGAACTCGATGCCGTTCGCGGCGAAGGCGTCCTGGATCCGCCGGTAGGCTTCGCGGCGGATCAGGAACTGCTGGCCGGGTACCGCCTTGAACTTGGCCCGGAAGAACATCGAGGAACCGGTCAGGCGCGAGACGCCCTGGCTTTTCAGAGGCTCGATCAGAACGGCGGCGATCTCCGCGTCCTTCATCATCTCTTCGCCGATCTTCTTCAGGATCTTCCGGACCTTCTCGATGTCGGTGCCGTAGACGAGGCCGAACTCGAGCTTCTCGATCACCCAGTCGCGGTGGTGGTTGCTGATCGCCTGGATCTGCCCGTAGGGGATCGTGTGCAACGCGCCGCGATGGTGGCGGAGCTGGAGCGAGCGGATCGTGATGCCCTCGACGGTCCCTTTGACCCGGCCGACGTCGACGTATTCACCGATGCGGAAGGCATCGTCGAGCAGGAAGAAGAACCCCGCGACGATGTCTCGGACCAGGGTCTGGGCGCCGAAGCCGATGGCCAGGCCGACGATGCCGGCACCGGCGAGCAGCGGACCGATGTCGACTCCGACCGACGACAGAACGATCAGCCCGATCACGACGGAGAGGGCGCCGAGCGCGAAGTGGCGCAGAACCGGCAGCAGCGTATGGGCGCGGGTTCCGGGCTGAAGCTCCTCGCCAGGCTGCGGCCGGCCGACATGGCGCTCGATCAAGATCTTGCTGCCTTCCCAGGCCGCATAGCCCAGCAGCACCGCCACGCCGATATTGAAGACCGCGCGCATGATCACGCGTCCCATGTCGGTACGAAGGGCCGCGAGCACCGGGCCACCCCAGGTCTCGACCACGAGGCCGACCGCGGCGATGCCGAGCAGGATGCGGACGATGATCAGCAGCACCCGCTCGGCGCGGGCCAGCCGCGCGCGCGTGTCCGCGTCCTGACCGGGCCACGGCGCCAGCATCCGTCCGAGCAAGGTCCGCGCCGCGCGCTCGGCGAGCGGCACGGCGACGATGACCAGGCCGCTCAGCAGCACCACCCGGGCGCCGCCGGTATGCTGCATGAACCGGCTGTAGCTCCACACGAACCAGAAGACGCCGACATACACGGTGGCGGCCACATGCCAGGAATGCGCGATGCCGCCGCCGCCGAGCGCGGCCGCGACGGGCTCGCGATAGGCCCAGACCCAGCCGAGAACCAGAAGCCCGAGCAGCGAGGCGAAGGCGATGTCCCAGAGCCCAATGAGCTCCGACGGGATCGCGAGGATGCCGAGCAGCCCGCCGCCGAAGAAGCCGAAGCCGATCAGACCGGCGGTTCCGACGATCCAGAGATGGAGGCCGCGGGCGGATCGATCGTCGAGCGGCACCAAGCGCTGCGCCGGCGCCGACGGTGCCAGCACCGCGTGCGAGATCGAGCCCGCCATCTGGGCGATCGTGATCGCGAGCAGGATCGCGACCACCAGCTCGCGACGGGGATCGAAACGCTCGAGGAAGAGAAAGCTGGCACCGTTGGCGACGGCGAGGAAGACGAAGATCCCGATCAGGTCGAGGATCAGGATGACGGGGAGGGCGACGGTCCTCCTGGCGCCGGTGAGGGATGCCATCCGGCCGCGAAGGCGACCGAGGGCGCGATAGAGCAGCCATTGGGCGGTGGCGCCGAGCAGCGCGACCGCGGCGAGCACAAGCATCGCCCGGCCGAGCGAGGGCAGTCCTTCGAGGTCGGTCAGGAAGTTGAGCGCCTGCAGCGCGTAGCCGGGAAGATCGGCCAGCTCCTGGCGAGTCGCGTCCAGACGGCCGCCGATCTCCCCCACCTGGCCGCGCACGATCCCGATCAGCTGCGCGGCGCCACCGGACGCCGCAGCCGGTTCCTCGGCCGAAGCCGGAAGGATCAGTCCAGGAAAAGGAAACGGAACCCGCATCGCCACCTCCGCCCGCAGGCGGAGGGGACGATAGCGCGAGGATCAGCAGCCGTCGCGGGTGCTGATGGCGAGCGACAGCGGGTTGGCGTTGGAGAACTTCGTCAGCTCGGAGCTGCCCTTCAGCGCCAGGACCTGCTCGAACATCGGCGCCATGTTCTGGCAGAAGCCGGCATGCATGCCGCGCTGGCCGGCGTCGTTGGCGATCCGGGTCATGTAGCGGTCGAGCTGGGTCATGTGATTCGCGCCGAAGTTCTTGCGGAAGTGATCCTTGAGAACATTGGCGTTCTGAGTCAGCGGCGAGCTGAACTGCATGACGAAGTTGTTGTACTTGGCCGAGAAGTCGTAGGCGGGATTGTTGCGGCACTGGAGCGCCGCGACCATCAGCTCGGTCTGCAGCAGCCGGACGTGCATCGCTTCGACGACCGGGCTCGGACAGGCGGACGATGCTTTGGTGCTCTGGGCGAACGCCGGTTGAGCCAGCCAAGCAACGAGAGCGACGGCGGGCGCCGCACGCTTAGTCCGAGTACCAATCATGGGTATCCCCCCGTGTCACCGAAAAGTTTCCCCCGCGTGCCCGTAGTGATACGCGCGGGCCTCCAAGGGGTCAAATCAATCCTCGAACGGGAAAGTTCTAAACGTTACTTAACCAGTACCCGCGCGCGCTTTTCGCGCGTAAGCCCGAGGGTATCCCACACTTCGACGAGGGCGTCGACGAGCTGCGAGATCAATGCGTCGTCATGGAAAGGAGACGGGGTTATGCGCAGCCGCTCGCTCCCCTTCGGCACGGTCGGGTAGTTGATCGGCTGGATATAGATGCGGTGATAGTCGAGCAGGCGGTCGCTCGCCGCCTTGCAGAGGGCCGCGTCGCGGACCATCAGCGGCACAATGTGGCTGTTGGCGTTGAGAACCGGGAGCCCCGCCTCGCGCAGGCGCCGCTTGCACGCCTCGACCCGCTCCTGGTGCCGCCGGCGCTCCTCCTGGCTCGCCATGAGGTGGCGGATGGAGGCGGTCGCCCCGGCGGCGACGGCGGGGGGTAGAGCGGTCGTGAAGATGAAGCCGCTGGCATGGCCGCGGATCGCGTCGACCAGCGCCGAAGACCCCGCGATGTAGCCGCCCATGACGCCGAAGGCCTTGCCCAGCGTGCCTGAGATCACGTCGACGCGGTCCATCACGCCGTCCCGTTCGGCGACGCCGGCACCGCGCCGGCCGTAGAGGCCGACCGCGTGCACCTCGTCGAGGAACGTCAGCGCGCCGTAGCGCTCGGCCAAGTCGCAGATCTCGCCGATCGGCGCGATGTCGCCGTCCATGGAGTAGACGGACTCGAAGGCGATCACCTTGAGCCGTTCCTTGGGCTCTGCCTTCAGGAGCGCTTCCAGGTGTTCGACGTCATTGTGGCGGAAGATCTTCTTCTCGGCGCCCGAGTGGCGGATGCCGGCGATCATCGAGGCGTGGTTGTCGGCGTCCGACAGGATCACGCAGCCCTTGAGCAGGCGGCCGATGGTGGCGAGAGCCGCGTCGTTGGCGACGAAGAGTGCGAGAAGTATCCGAACGTCGAGCACGTCC
>CAZZLX010000346.1:0-4824 GCA_964655235.1 uncultured Rhizobium sp. | reverse complement strand
AATGGGCGGGCCACGCCTCCCAGTTCGCGGTGATCGACTATCACACGGGTCTCGGCCCCTTCGGCTACGGCGAGCTGATCTGCGATCACGAACCGCACCAGCCGGCGACCGCCCGCGCCAAGGCGTGGTGGGGAGAGTCGGTGACCGAGCCGCGCAAGGGCACATCCTCGTCCAACGTGAAGGCTGGCACCGCGCCGGCCGGGCTCGAGCGCGCGCTGCCGAAGTCGGACGTGACCTACATCGCGCTCGAATACGGAACATACTCGCGCGCGCAGGGCCGCAAGGCGCTCCGCGACGACGCGTGGCTGCACGGCTACGGCGACCCGCTCGGGCCCGACGCGCCGCGCATCAAGGCGCAGATCAGGAAGCAGTTCTATCCGGACACCGACGACTGGCGCGAGGCGATCATCTGGCGCTCGCGACAGGTCATGCGCCAGGCCATCGCCGGCATGGCGCAATCAAACAGCTGATCCCGGCGGCCGGTCGCGCCTTCGCGCGGCCGTGCCGAAGCACGTCGGCGGCCACTGTCGTCCACGAGGCAGGGAAGCGCGAGAGCCCGCGATTGCGTGCTCTCGCGCTCAAGGCTGGACTACTGCTGGCGGAGGCCCGGGACGCTGAGTTCGCCGGACTCTATCGCGCGCTTCAGCGCGTCGACGCCACGTGCCATCTCCTCGGACATCTCGCGCATCTTCGCGAGCTCCTTGGTCTCGGTCTCGCCGAAGGGGCGCTTGGCCGCGATCTGGCCGGCATCGAGGATGCGGGCGAGATAGCGGCCGCGTAGGCGGGCGGAGAGGTTGATCGCGGCCTCGACCTCGGTCGGCGTCACCGTCATGACCGCCTTGGCGATCTCGGTCTTGGCCTCGCCGCGGGCAAATCCGGCGAGCTCGCGGAGGTACTGGGCCGGGCTGACGTTGTGGCGGTTCGGGTCGACCGCGGCCGGTTTCGGCTCGGGTTTGGCGGTTCCGGGCACGCCCAACCGGGTCGCCGCCTTGATCGTCGCCTGCACGCGCGGCGGGATCGCCGGCGGCGGCGGAGCCAGGTCGCGTGCCTGGGGGCGCGGCGGCAGGCTGGAGTTCGCGGGTTCGGGGTAGGGTTCCCAGCCGATCGCCTCCTTCGCCTCCTTGGCGCGGTTTCCGATCGACGTGGTCGCCTGGCGGACCAGGCCTGCGAGAGAAGCAGCCATGCGCGTCGTCCCTGTTGCTCTTGTCCGGGCCGAGAGCCGGCCCATCCGATGCGTCGCGCCCCTCGTTGCAACCCGCGTGCCGGAGATAAACGCCGCGGAATGCAGGCTTTGGGCGGGGTGACGGCAAGACTTGCCGCCATCGCGCCCGGTCACCGGAAGGACCTGCCGCCCGTTGACAGGAACGGGCTGCCCCCCAGATGTTGGGGCATGCCCCTGCTCTCCTGGCTCCTGGTAGCTCTCCTTCTCGCCCTGCCCGCCCCGGCCGACGCCCATTCCTACAAGGTGGGGAACGTCATGGTCGGCCATGTCTGGGCAGCACCGAGCACTGGCAGCGGCACCGAGGCCTATGTGAGCCTGCTGAACCGGGCGCCCCAGGATGACCAGCTGACCTCCGTGCTGGCCCCGACCGCCCAGGCATCGGCGTTCGTGAACCCGGCCAGCCAGCGAATCGGTGCCATCGATCTGGCCCCGAACCGTCCGGTGGTGCTGAAGCCGGGCGGCTACCGGATCCTGCTCGCCGGTCTCGATCGGGCCGTCCGGGTCGGCGACAAGATCAAGCTGACGTTGATTTTTGCCCGCGCCGGCCAGGTCCAGGTCGAGGCGCTGGTCGAGGCGGGACCGTCTCACGGTTGAGCAACCGCCCCGGCGGTCGCTAGAGTGCGGGTGACAAGGCAGGGGAGGCCGTCGCCATGTCCACCGTGAAACCGCCGCCGGCGGAGCCGGGTTGGCTGAAGCGCCTGTCCAACCTCGGCCAGGCCCTGCTCGGATCGAGCTCCGCCAATCGCCGCCGCTATCGCCGCTACGACGTAGCCGAGCTCGCCCAGGTCGTCGCCGCCGGCAAGACCTTCGACTGCGAGGTCGCCAACGTCTCGACCGGCGGCGCCCTGCTCGTCCCCGCCCTGCCGCTGGACGATGGCACCGCCTTCACCCTGACGCACCCGTCGTCGACGATCAGCCTCACCGGCCGCATCATCGCCAAGGCCGACGACGGCACGCGCATCGAGTTCGATCAGCCGACCGCCGGCGCGATCGTGTCGGCGTGGATGCGCTCGAGCTAGTTTCCGAAAAAGATCGGCCTTTCCGATCGGCAACGAAGCGGCCGTTTCGTTGACCCCACCGGGGTGAGCCCCTAGCATCGCGTCCCAACAGGGAGCGGCTTCGGCCCAATGACAACAACGACGTTACGCCGGCTCAAGCCGGGGCGCTTCGCGCTGCCTGCGGCGGTGACGCTGGTCTATCTCTACATACTGGCGCCGGTGATGTTCGTCGCCTGGATCGCCTTCTTCGACCAGGACATCATCGTCTTCCCGCCCGAAGGCTATACGCTCAAGTGGTTCGTGCAGGTGTGGGAGCGCCGCGCCTTCCAGCGGGGATTCGTCACCTCGTTCCAGGTGGCGGCGGTGGCGATGGTGTTCGGCGTGGCCCTCGGCACGCTCGCCTCGATCGCGCTGGTCCGCTACCGCTTCCCCGGCCGCGAAGCGATCAACACGCTGCTGCTCTCGCCGCTGATCGTGCCGGGCATCGTCGCCGGCACCGCGATCTACGTGTTCTTCGTCCACCTCGACAACACGTTCGAGTGGGAGATGAAGGGCACGCTGCCGGGCCTGGTCGCGGCGCACGTGATGCTGACGCTCCCCTGGACCGTGCGGCTGATCTCGGCGAGCCTGCAGGGCATCGACCGCGTGGTCGAGGAGGCGGCCGCCAATCTCGGCGCCAATCCCTGGACCGTGTTCCGCCGCGTCACCTTCCCGATGATGCGCGCCGGCATCGTCGCGGCCGCCCTCTTCAGCTTCATCACCTCGTTCGAAAACCTGGAGCTGACCCTCTTCCTGGTCGGCCCCGGCCGCACCACGCTTCCCGTGGTCGTGCTGGCGGCACTCGAGTTCAAGGTCGACCCGACCATCGCCGCCGTCGCCTTCGTGCAGATCGTGATCATCGGCGCGCTGATGCTGATCACCGACCGCTACGTCAAGCTTTCGAGGATCGTCTGATGGCCAGAGTGACGCTCGAACATCTGGTCAAGGTCTACGGCACCAACCGCGTCGTCGACGACGTCTCGCTGACCGTCCAGCAGGGCGAGCTGGTGGCGCTTCTCGGGCCCTCGGGCTGCGGCAAGACGACGACGCTCCGCATGATCGCGGGATTCGTCGAGGCGACGTCGGGCCGCGTGCTGATCGGCGACGAGGACGTGACCGACCTTCCGCCCTACCGGCGCAACACCGGCATGGTGTTCCAGGGCTACGCGCTCTTCCCGCACATGACCGTGTTCGGCAACGTCGCCTTCGGTCTCGAGATGAGGAAGGTGTCGAAGACCGAGACCGAGACGCGGGTGCGCCGCGCGCTCGATCTCGTGCGGCTGGGCCAGCTCGCCGACCGCTATCCGCGCCAGCTCTCCGGCGGGCAGCAGCAGCGCGTGGCGCTCGCCCGCGCGCTCGTGGTCGAGCCCGAGGTGTTCCTGCTCGACGAGCCGCTCTCGAACCTGGACGCCAAGCTGCGCAGCGAGGTCCGCGTCGAGATCCGCCAGCTGCAGCAGAATCTCGGCCTCACCACGGTCTTCGTCACCCACGACCAGGAAGAGGCGCTGACGCTCGCCGACCGGCTCGTCGTCATGAGCCAGGGCGTGATCCAGCAGATCGGCACGCCGACCGAGCTCTACGAACGGCCGGCCAACGCCTTCGTCGCCGACTTCATCGGCAAGTCGAACTTCCTGAAAGGCCGCCTGGCCGCGTCCGGCCGCTTCGTCACCGAGGGCGGGATCGAGATCAAGGTCGCCGACGGCGACGCATCGTCGAGGCTACTTGCGATCCGCCCGGAGAAGATCGCGCTCGGCGCACCGGCGATGGGGCTCGACAACCGCATCCAGGGCACCGTCGACATGGTCACGTATCTCGGATCGCTGACCGAGTATCGCATCCGCCTCAACCCGGCCGAGACGATCACGATCTCGCAGCCGAACACCGACCGGGCGGAAACGCAGGCCATGCAGGGACAGACCGTGGTGCTCGGCTGGCGCGCCGGGGCCGGGCTGTTGCTGCCGGAGCCGGCAGGTCGGTAGTATCGACCCAAAATCGAACTTGGAGGACGTCATGCATAGTTCAATGAACCGCCGGCAGATGCTGGCCTCGGCCGGCCTCGCCGGAGCGGGCCTCGCGCTTTCGGCTTCGGGCGTCTCGGCGCAGTCGCTCTCGTGCAGCGACGTGTTCGTCGGCACTTGGGGCGGCGACTACCAGGACCTGCTGATCGCCAACTTCGAGAAGCGCGTCATGGGCGGCCTCAAGGTCAGCGTCGCGCACGACGTCGCCAATGCCCCGCCGCGCAAGACCAAGCTGATCACCGAGCGTACCGGCCGGCGCGGGACGATGGACGTGGCGCTGCTCTCCGAGATCGACATGTTCGAGATGTACAAGGCCGGCGTGCTCGAGGAGCTCGACTACTCGAAGCTCAAGAACGGCGCCAACATCATCCCGGCGCTGCGCCGCACGTATTCGATCCCGCACATCTACTCGGGCAAGATCATCCTCTACAACCCGACCAAGGTGACGACGCCGCCGACCTCCTACGCCGACCTCTGGGATCCCAAGTACAAGGGCCGCGTCGGCTTCGCCGACGGCCTCTACATCCAGATCATCGAGTCGGCGGCG
>CAZZLX010000345.1:0-4831 GCA_964655235.1 uncultured Rhizobium sp. | reverse complement strand
CGGTGCCTCGCAGTCGCCGAAGGACATCCTGGCGGCTCTGCATGAAATATCGGAAAGGCCGCTGGTGCTCCGCCAGGTTCCGATCCGCGAAGGCGACACCGTCACCGGCTACATCGACCGGGTGAGCGAGCGGGCCTATCGCTACAAGCCCGGCCAGGCCTCCGACCTGATCAAGATCCCGGACTCGCTCGCGACCGACGAGCAGGTCGCACGCACGGAGATGCTCGAAGCGCTCGCCGACTTCGACGACAAACTGCTCGAGAAACTGCTCGAGGACGTCGTACCCTCGCCGAAGGAGATCTACCAGGAGCTCTCGAAGGACCTGCGCGAGGATCGCGTCGTGCCGGTGTTCTTCGGCGCCGCCGAGAAGGACCACGGCGTCCGCCGCCTGCTCAAGGCGCTGCGCCACGAGACCCCGCAGCATCAGGTCGCCGCCGCGCGCCGAGGCCTGCCGTCCGACGGCGAGGCGGTCGCCGAAGTGTTCAAGACCGTCCATGTCGCCGGCACCGGCAAGCTCAGCTATGTCCGCGTCTGGCGCGGATCGATCAAGGACGGCCAGTCGCTCGGCGGCCATCGCGTCTCGGGCATCCTGAAGCCGCTGGGTGTCCAGCTCGCGAAGGTGGCCGAGGCCAATGCCGGCGACGTCGTCGCACTCGGGCGCATGGACGCGGTCAAGACCGGCGACGTACTGACGCCGTCGGGCCAGCGCCCCGCCAGCTTCCGCGCCTTTCCGCCGCCGCTGGCACCGGTCTTCGCGCTCTCGATCCACGCCGACAACCGCAACGACGAGGTCAAGCTCTCAGGCGCGATCCAGCGCATGCTCGAAGAGGATCCCTCGCTCTCGCTCGACCATGACGCCGATCTCGGACAGCTCGTGCTTGCCGGCCAGGGCGACATCCATCTGCAGATCGCGCTCGACCGTCTGCGCCAGCGCAACAACCTGAAGATCACCGCGACGCGGCCGAAGATTCCCTATCGCGAGACCATCCGGAAGTCGGCAAAGCAGCACGGGCGGCACAAGCGCCAGACCGGCGGCCACGGGCAGTTCGGCGACGTGCACATCGAGATCCACCCGCAGCCGCGGGGCCAGGGCTTCGCCTTCGTCGACAAGATCGTCGGCGGCGCGATCCCGCGCCAATGGATCCCCTCGGTCGAAGAAGGCGTGCGCGAGTTCCTGAACCGTGGCGTGCTGGGTTTCCGCGTCGTCGACGTCTCTGTGACGCTGACCGACGGCCAGTATCATCAGGTCGACTCCTCCGACGCCGCGTTCAAAACGGCCGGTCGCCTCGCGATCAGCGAAGGCCTGCCGAAATGCGACCCGGTTCTGCTGGAGCCGATCGCTCATGTCACCATCTCGGTTCCGAACGAGCATACGGCTAAGGTCCAGCGCGTGATCACCGGCCGGCGCGGCCAGATCCTCGGATACGACGCGAAGCCGGGATGGAAAGGATGGGACGAGGTCTCTGCGCACATGCCGCAGTCCGAGATCCACGACCTCATCATCGAGCTGCGATCCCTCACTCTTGGCGTCGCGACCTACGCCTGGAAGTTCGACCATCTGGCTGAGCTCACCGGGCGACTCGCCGACAAGGTGATCGAGGAGAACGCGGCCGTCACACGACCGCCGCCGCGAGCTAGCGCTCTCCCTTGAGGTGGCGGGCGAAGAACGCCCGCACCTGCAGCCTCGCATCGGCCCAGGCTTCCGCTTGGCCGCCGGTGGTCGCGCCTTTCCCGGTCTGCGAGTAGGCATTGTTGCGGCTGGGATTGAAGACGACGCGGTTGGCGCTGTCGAAGGAGTGATGCGCTCCGGGATAGACCTTGATGCCAACTGGGAAGCCTTGTACGCGCGCGGCCTCGACCAGCCGCACGCACGGCTCAGGCGGTGTCCAGTCGTCAGCCTCGCCGGCGAGGATCAAGAGCGGGGCGATCGGCTTGTAGGCGCCGGCATACCCCGTGACCGGGCCGCGGTTGCCGTTCTCGCGCGTCACCATCCAGGCGCCGTAGCGCTGGCCGCAGGACGGATAGAGGGCGATCGCGGCGGCGAACCCGTCGCGCTTGGCCAGCGCGATCGGGGCCCGCGCGTCGCCCGGGTCGACCATGCTGGCCAGCGTCGATGAACCGCCATGCGAGCGACCCATGATGCCGATGCGCCGTCCGTCGACCTGGGGCAGCGTGCGCAGGAATCCGAGCGCACCGTAGGCATCGCCGATACGGACATAGTGGTTCGCGGCGCGGCTCCGCTCCGGAGCCTCGGTGCAGACACCGTTCGGCAATCCCCGCGGCGTGAACGAGTCGGCCATCAGCACGACATAGCCCTGCGCCACCAGTTCCTCTGCCCATCGGCGCGGAGCGCCGCTCGACCGAGGACCGAGACCGCTGCAGTCGTGCATGATCACGACCGCCGGAAAAGGGCCGCTGGCTTCCGGCGTCAGCAGGGTCGCAGGCAATTTCAGGTCGGTGCCGACCGTCGAGATCTCGACCGCCCGTTCGGCAGCGGCGGCGCCGCCGCCGAAAAACAGCGTCAACACGAGCAGCATCCGGAACGCGAGCATGGCCATTGAAAGCTGAACGCCGCCCGAGGCCGCTTCCTGCGACGAAAAGCGCCGACCGATCAGGTCAGGATGTTGAGATAGCTCCCGCGCGGCGCCGCGAGATTGATCAGCCCCTGGGCGATCATCTTGAACATCCGCATGATCTGGCCGTCGATCTCATCGTCGCTGACGGCGGTCTTGAGGCGCTGGACGAGGCCCGGACGCTGCTGCTGGGGCTGCGGTGCGTCAGTCGCCGCTGCGCGGCCCGGCTCGGTGCGGCCAGCTGGCGGCGGCAGCAGACGTCGCTGCGGGGGCGAACCTACGCGGGGCGGGGTCGGGTTGACAGCCATGCGGGCTATTTATGCCACGGCCTTCGTGGCGGCAACAGGCAGGGCTTTCGCGACCGGCGCGGCCGGGACCGGCCGCCTGGAAGCGAGCACCGCTAATTAGGTCTTCGGGTCGAGGCTCCGCCAGAGAAGCATGTGGCTCCCTTCGCCCGCGACTGCGAGTCGTTCGCGGATATCGGCGAGAATGCGCTTTGCTGCCGACTCTGTCAATGCGACTGACTCGCAGAAACTGGAATTGGCGCGTGTGCGGGGCCGTCATTTGGCCTCTGCACGCCTGTGGTGAGCAGCCGCTTCAGGACGCTGCGCATCGAATGGGCGAACGACCTGCGCGAGTTGGGCCGCCGGCAGGAGAATGACCTCGCTATAGTAGGCGAAGAGTCGCGGCCCCGGATGGGTCGATCGACCGGTTCGATCCGCAGGAGGCCGTCGATCCGATGCACATCGACCGCGCCGGCCTCGGCAAGGGCAAGCCGGATTCCGTCTGCCTGCGTCGCGAGAATGACGATCACCGCGAGAGCGATCCGACACGCGTAGTCGGCCGGACCGACGGCGAACCCGGCGCGGAAGGCACCATCCGCCGCATCGAGTTGGCCATCGCCCAGCGCCGCGAAGCCGCGAAGATACAGGTCTTCGCCAATGTCCGCCGGCGGCGGATCTGGCGCGAACGGCGACCGTGCCGTGCGCAGCGCCGTCTCGAGCAGCCGTGCCAGGAGGTTCATCATGTCCGGGCGGTCCGGACGACCGAGAAGCTCGCTGCGCAACGCACGCGCCGCCGCAGGCAGCTCTCCGCGAGAGATGAGCAGTGCGATGTCCCCGGCCGCGGCCACTCGTCTTTCATCCATGATCCAGGCCGGCAATACAATTGGGTGGCCCAGGCTTTCCTCTTGCGTGAGGCGGTGGCCCGTCCTAGGTCCAGTCCATGGACACGGTCACGCTCGCCCTGTGGGCGGCCAATCTGGCCAGGCCGCTGCGGTCGCTCGCCGAGTGGATCGAGGTAGTCGACGCCAAGATTGCCGAGGCCGAGGCCGGCGGCGCCGATCTCCTGATGCTGCCCGAATGGATGGCCTCGCACTGGCTTTCCTTCATGCCGCCCGATCTGACGCGGGACCGAGAGGTCCCTTGGATGGCCGAGCAGGCGAAAGCGGCAATTCCGGCGCTTGCCCGCATCATCGCCGGCAGGAAGCTGACGCTCCTTGCTGGGTCGATGCCCGCCGCCTCCGCAGCCGGCTGGGTCAACCGCGCGTATCTGCTGATGCCGGACGGCACCGAGGCGCATCAGGACAAGCTCTGCCTGACGCCGTTCGAGAAGCGGCCGGAGGCGTGGCTGGTGCAGCCCGGCCGCCGGTTCGCCACCTTCGACTGGCGCGGGTTGCGGATCGCGATCGCCATCTGCCTCGACATCGAGCATCCGGCGCTCGCCGCCCGCCTGCAAAGCCTTGATCTCGACCTGGTTCTGGTACCGTCGATGACCGAGCTCGAGTCCGGATATCGCCGCGTCTTCGACTGTGCCAAGGCGCGCGCGGTCGAGCTCCTCTGCCCGGTCGCGGCAGTCGGTCTGGTCGGAAGCCAGGTGCTGCGCGGCGTGGCCGAGCCGTCGACCTCGGGCGCCGCGGTGTACCTTCCCTGCGAACCGAGCCTCGGGTCCAACGGCATCCACACCGAGATCCCGATGCTAAAGGAGACCGGCGGCGACGGCCCGCTGCTGATCGCTAGCGACGTGCCGGTCGGCGCCTGCCGCGCGCTCCGGCGCGCCGGCGCCGAAGCCTGGCCCGGCCCGTGGGACGCCGATCATGTGACCCTGGAGCACGTGCGGCTGGACGCCGGCCGGATCGCCGTTTAGGTTCCGCCCCCATGCGCATCCTGGTGGTCCAGCACGACAAGGAAGACCCTGCGGGCGTGGTCGGCGACGCCATCGCCGCCTGTCCGCTGCGGCGTCGTGTTGCGCCGCACGAA
>CAZZLX010000344.1:0-4831 GCA_964655235.1 uncultured Rhizobium sp. | reverse complement strand
ACGCTGGAACACATAGAGCTGCCTGGCCGCGGCGCCGAGGTGGGGAATCGACTGGATGGCCGTCGCGCCGGTGCCGATGATCGCCACCCGCTTGTCGCCCAGCTTGTCGAGATTGCCGACCGCGGAGCCGCCGGTGACGACGTTGAAGCCGCCGGGCGGCAGGCCCGCCTCGGTAAAGATCTCGGCCAGGCGCAGCGCGGTCAGCGGCGTCTGCGGTGCCGGCTTGAACACCATCGCGTTGCCGCAGGCGAGGGCAGGCGCCGCCTTCCAGCAGGCGATCTGGATCGGATAGTTCCAGGCGCCGATGCCGACGCAGACGCCGAGAGGCTCACGCCGCGTATAGGCGAAGGCGTTCTTGAGCTCGATGTGTTGGCCCGCGATCGTCGCGGCCATGCCGGCGAAGTATTCGAGGCAGTCGGCGCCGCTCAGGACGTCGACGACCTCGGCCTCCTGGATCGGCTTGCCGGTGTCGCGTACCTCGACCTCGGCGAGCGAGCGATTGCGCTCGCGCAGCAGCCGCACGGCGTTCTGCAGGATGCGGCCGCGCTCGGCGCCGGTCATCCGCGACCAGACGGCGAACCCGTCCTGGGCGCTCGCTATCGCGGCGTCGACATCGGCCGGGCCGGCGGTCGGAACTTCGGCAAGGGCGTCGCCGGTCGCGGGATTGAGGTCGAGATCGTAGGCGCCCGACCGGGGTTCGACCTGGCGGCCGTGAATGTAGAGGCCTTCGCGCGGGAGAGGCGCCGTCATGGATCAGCGGCGTCCCTTCAGCTCGTGATCGAGGAAGCGGTGTGCGATCGCGCGCGCTTCGCCCGTGTCGCGCGTGCCCGAGAGGGCGGCGCTCAGCCACAATCCGTCGATCAGCGCCGCCAGTCCTTTCGACGCCTGCACCGCGGCCTCGGGCGTCACGACCTGGGCGAAGGCATGATGCAGGTTGGAATAGAGGCGGCGCTGGTTGATCCGCTGCAGCCGCGCGAGTCCCGGCTGATGGCGTGCCTGCGACCAGAAGGCGAGCCAGGCCGCGATCACCGCCGGGTCGAACTGGCTCGGCGCGAAGTTGCCGTCGACGATCGCTTCGAGCCGCGCCCGCGGCGTGACCGCGCGCGAAAGGCGCGTCACCACCTCGCTCCTCAGCTCGGCCAGCAACGCGCGCATCGAGGCTTCGAGAAGCTCGTCCTTGCCGCCGAAATAGTGGTGGATGATCCCCGAGGAGACGCCGGCCGTCCGGCTGATGCGCTGGACCGTCGCCTCGCCGTAGCCATAGCGCCCGATCGACGAGATCGTCGCGTCGATCAGCTGGCGGCGGCGGATCGGTTCCATCCCGAGTTTGGGCACGCAGGGCTCCTCGGCCACAGGCAGATATTTTAATTGGACAACCAATTAACAAAAAGCCGCTGGAAAGACCACCACTTGTCCTAGAGTGGGGCTTCCAAGGGGGCTTCAGCCATGCCGAGCATCGCCGCCGGGCCGGTGACCGCCGATGTCGATCTCGTCGCCTTCGACAAGGATGGGACGCTGATCGACTTCCATCATCTCTGGATGAGGAAGACCCGCCTGGCCGTGGAGGCGGTGGTGCGCGAGGTCGGCGGCGATATGGCGCTCGAGCGCGACCTCTACCGCTCGATCGGCTACGACCCGAAGAGCAACTCGGCGCTGGCCGACGGACCGCTTTCGATCAGCACGATGCCGAAGCTCTACACGATCTGCGCCACGGTTCTCTATCAGCACGGGCACGACTGGCACGAGTCGGAGGCGGTATCCCGCCGCGCCTTCGCCGCCGGCCTCGGCGCCATCCCGACGGCCGACCTGGTGAAGCCGCTGGGACGCATCGAGCCGCTGTTCAGCCGGCTGACCGAGGCCGGCGCGCGGATCGCCATCGTCACCTCCGACGACCGCGACGCGACCGAGGCGACGATGGCCCTGCTCGGCCTCTCCGGTTACGTCTCGGCCCTCGTGTGCGGCAACGACGCGATCCCCTCGAAGCCGGCGCCCGACGCGCTGCACCATCTCGGCGATCGTTTCGGCGTATCAACCAAGCGCATGGCGATGGTGGGCGACACGGTCGGCGACCTCGCCTGTGCGACCGCGGCGGGGGCGGGCTGCCGTATCGGCGTGCTCAGCGGTACCGGCCGCCACGACGACCTCGCGCCGCACGCCGACGCTCTGATCGCCTCGATCGACGAGATCAGGGTGCTGGGCTGAGCCTGGGGAAAGCGTTCGCTTCTCAGACCTTGAGCTTCTCGATTCCGTCGAGCGTCAGCTCGATGCCGAAGCCTGGCGCGTCCGACGGCTTGAGGTAGCCGTCCTTCGGCGAGGCGACGCCGGGGAACACCGCCATTTCGTCGAGCGGGATGCCGGGAGCGGAGCCCAGGAAGTATTCGCCCCAAGGTGCGTTCGGCGTCGCGTAGCCGAAGTGCTGGCCATAGGGCGTGTTCATGCCGGCATGCGGGATCACGGCGATGCCGGCCGCCTCCGCCAGCGCGTTCACCTTCATGCAGGCGGTGAGGCCGCCGACCCAGGCGATGTCGGGCTGGAAGATGTCGGCGCTCTTGGTTGCCGCCGCCGAGGCGAAGGTGAAGGGCGAGTACCAGTGCTCGCCGGTGGCGAGCGTCATCCAGGGAATGCGCCGGCGAAGCTCGTTCTGCCCGTCGATGTTCTCGGGGATCAGGCAGTCCTCGATCCATTTGAGGCCGTAAGGCCGGAGCCGCTCGGCGAGCCTGACCGCGAACTCGACGTCGAAGGCCATCCAGCAGTCGAGCATCAGCTCGACCTCCTTGCCGACCAGCTCGCGGGCCTCGCCGACCAGGTCCTCGTTCCAGTTGAGCGCATCCAGCCCGTCGGCGGTGCCGTAGGGGCAGGCGAGCTTGGTGCCCTTGAAGCCCAGCTCCATGTGCCAGTCGGTGTCGTTGCCGGTGGCGTAGACCTTGATGCGGTCATGCGCCGGGCCGCCGATCAGCTCCCACACCGGGCGCTTCAGCGTCTTGCCCTTGAGGTCCCATAGCGCCAGGTCGACCGCGCTGATCGCATAGGCGCCGAGGCCGCCGGGACCGTAGGGCGAGACGATGCGGCTCATCATGTCGAACAGGCGCTCGGTCGCCATCGCCGGCTCGCCGACGAGGAGAGGACCGATATGCTCGTTGACGATCGCGATCACCGGCGTGCCGTAGCGCGTGGCGCCGAAGCCGTAGCTGCCGTCGTCGGCGATCACCACGCAGCCGACCGACGGCCACTCCGGCCGCCAGGTCGAGCGCAGCTTCTTGAAGCGCGGGTATCGCGACATCGGGCCCGCGACCTCGGCATCGACCAGCCAGGCGGGCTGGCGCTCCTTGCTCGTGGCGGGACCGCCGACGATGTCGTTGCGGATGGCGAAGGCCTGGACGGATTTGATCTTCACCGGCGCCTGTCCTCGTTCATCGAATGGCTCTCTTCATCGGATTGCGGGCGGAGCTGCCGCGGGCGACGACCTCGAAGCCGACATCGACCTTGTACGGACCTTCGGGACGGCGGAGCAGGCGGTTCATGATCATCTCGCCGGCGACCTGGCCGCAGCGATACTCGGGCACGCGGACGGTGGTGAGACCCGGCGGGATGTGGCGGGCGATGTCGAAGTCGCCGAAGCCGGCGATCGCGAGCTCGTCGGGCACGTTCCAGCCGATCTCGTTCGCCTTCAGCATGGCGCCGAGCGCGATCGAGTCGGAGACGCCGAAGAGGCCGTCGACGTCGGGATGCTGCGTGCGCAGGAGCGCCATGCCGCGCCGTCCGCCGTCGATGCTGAGATCGGTCGTGACGATGATCGGCTCATGCCCGAGCCTGGCCGCGGCAGCCTCGTAGGCGATGCGCCGGGCGCGAGCGCGCGCATGCTCGGACCGTATCGTCATCATGGCGATGCGGCGCGAGCCCATGCGCACCAGGTGCTCGACGATCGCCGCACCGGCCGCATGGTTGGAGAAGCCGACATTCATGTCGAGGGGTTTCGCCACCAGCTCCCAGATCTCCACCAGCGGCGCCTTGAGCCGCGTGACCAGCCGCGTCAGCTCCGGGCGATGATCGCCGCCGGCCAGCACCACCGCTTCCGGACGATATCCCAGAAGCGAGGTCATCACCTTCCGTTCCTCGTCGATGCCGTAGTTCGAGGTGCCGAGCACCAGCGAGTAGCCGTCGGCGGTGATCGTGTCCGCGATACCCTGGACGACGTTGGCGTAGACGGAGGACGAGATGGTCGGGATCACGCAGGCGATGGTCTGGCTCTTGCGAGAGCGGAGCCCGCTGGCGATCTGGTTGGGGAGATAGCCAAGCGCCTCGGCCGCCTGCAGCACGCGGCTCAATGTTTGTTCCGACAGGGCGTCCGGCCGGCGGAAGGCCCGCGAGACGGTCATGATCGAGACGCCGGCCTGTTTCGCCACGTCCTCGAGGCTGACGGCACCGCTCATGACACTCGCGCCAGAAGCGGGGAGGGGGCCGCGATCTCGATCGCGTTGCCGCCGTCGCGCGACGAGCGCAGCATCGCCTCGATCAGGTCGATCGTCGCCGCGCCGATCTCGCCCGGCGACAGGTTGCGGCCCTTGCCTTGCGCGAGGTCGACCAGCGCGTTCACCGGACCGTCGCAGCGATAGACGAGGTCGCCGGGCGCGAAGTCGATGGCCTGCTGTCTGCCGTCGTGGCGATGGATCGAGACCTGATCGCGATGGACCGCGAGCTCCAGCGCCCCCTCGCTGCCGGCGAGATGGAGCGAGAGGATCGCGCGCTGGCCTTCGGGCATGCCGGCGGCTCCTGAGAATGTGCCGGGCGCGCCGCCCTCGAAGACGACGGAGGCGGTGTCGACCAGGTCGAC
>CAZZLX010000343.1:0-4838 GCA_964655235.1 uncultured Rhizobium sp. | reverse complement strand
GTGGACCGAGGCCGAGGCCGGCGACAACGTGAAGGTCATGGCCGTGTGGGACGGCGAGGACGAGGCACGGCGCGTCGGCGACGAGATCGAGGCGTTGCAGCGCAAGGGCCTTCAACTCGGCCAGATGGCGATCCTGGTCCGCGCCGGCTTCCAGACCCGCGAGTTCGAGGAGCGCTTCATCACGCTCGGCCTCAACTATCGCGTGATCGGCGGCCAGCGCTTCTATGAGCG
This sequence comes from uncultured Rhizobium sp., assembly GCA_964655235.1. Lineage (GTDB taxonomy): Bacteria > Pseudomonadota > Alphaproteobacteria > SHVZ01 > SHVZ01 > SHVZ01. The sequence goes on along the minus strand of CAZZLX010000343.1, from coordinate 4,607 downwards.
GCTCGAGATCCGCGATGCGATGGCCTATCTCCGAGTCGTGCAGCAGCCGGACGACGATCTCGCCTTCGAGCGCATCATCAACACGCCTAAGCGCGGCATCGGCCAGACCACCGTGCAGACCCTGCACAGGCTCGCCCGGGCGCAAGGGATTCCCTTGCTGGCCGCGGCCTCGGCGATGGCCGGGACCGACGAGCTCAAGCCGGCGGCGCGACGTGCGATCTCGACCGTCGTCGAGGATTTCGCCCGCTGGCGCCAGATGGTCGACAATGTCGGCCCGGCGGACCTGGCGCAGACCGTGCTCGACGAGAGCGGCTACACCGCGCATTGGCAGCAGGACAAGTCGGCCGAGGCGCCGGGACGCCTGGAGAATCTCAAGGAGCTCGTGCGCGCGATCGGCGAGTTCGAGAGCCTCGCCTCGTTTCTCGAGCACGTGTCGCTGGTGATGGACATCGACGAGGTCGATCCCGGCCAGCAGATCAGCCTGATGACGTTGCACGCCGCTAAGGGCCTCGAATTCGACTCGGTCTTCCTGCCGGGCTGGGAGGAAGGACTGTTCCCGCATCCGCGCGCGCTGGACGAGTCGGGCAATGCGGGACTCGAGGAGGAGCGGCGCCTCGCCTATGTCGGTCTCACGCGCGCGCGAAAACGTGCCTATGTCACCCACGCCGCCAACCGGCGCATCCACAACATGTGGCAGTCGAGCGTGCCCTCGCGATTCATTGCGGAGCTTCCGGCCGACGCGATCGAGGTCGAGGCCGAGTCGGGGCTCTTCGGCGGCTCCGCCGTCGGCGGCAGCTATGCCGGCTCGATCTACGAGTCGCGTCCTGCCGCGTGGCTCAACCAGCCGCGCCGCCAGGCGCCGCTCATCGAGGGCCGGGCGGTCAACCTGACGCCGAAGCGCTCCGGCGCCTTCCCCGCCGGCAGCCGTGTGTTCCATCAGAAATTCGGCTACGGGACAGTCCGCGCCGTCGATGGAGACAAGCTCGAGATCGAGTTCGAGCATGCCGGCATGAAGAAGGTGATGGATAGCTTCGTGACCGCTGCCTGATGTTTTATGAATGATGTAAAAAACATGACTATGCAGGCGTAGAACGTTAGTTCTACCATTCCATGCGGTAACTTTCTGCTCGCGTGGATGCTGTTCGTGATTACCGCCGCCCAGATGCGGGCCGCCCGGGCCCTTCTCGATATCGACCAGCGTGAGCTCGCCGAGCGCGCCGGCGTGTCGTTGCCCACGATCCAGCGCATGGAGGCGAGCGACGGCACGGTCCGCGGCGTCATCGACACGCTGACCAAGGTCGTCGAGGCCCTGGGCCGCTCCGGCATTGAGCTGATCGGAGACAACGGGGCCAGCAGCGCCGGCGGCCGCGGCGTCCGCTTCAAGGAACCGAAGGCCGGCAAGGTCGTGCGGGAGCGTGCGTGACTGCGCCGGCCGGACCGAGCTTCGCCGAACTCTTCACGCCGAAGCTCGTCACGATCCTCCGCGAGCGCTACGGCCTCGCGGAGCTGCGCGCGGACGTCATCGCCGGCCTCACCGTGGCCATCGTCGCCCTGCCGCTTTCGATGGCGATCGCGATCGCCTCGGGCGTCGGGCCGGAGCGAGGCCTCTACACCGCCATCGTGGGCGGCTTCGTCGTCTCGCTGCTGGGCGGCAGCCGCTTCCAGATCGGCGGGCCGGCCGGCGCCTTCATCGTGCTGGTCGCGGCGACAGTCGAGCGGCACGGCGTCGACGGGTTGCTACTGGCGACCCTGATCGCGGGCCTGTTGCTGCTGTTGATCGGCTTTCTCAGGCTCGGAACCTACGTCAAGTACATCCCCTATCCGGTGACCATCGGGTTCACCGCCGGGATCGCCGTCATCATTCTCGCGAGCCAGCTCAAGGATCTCTTCGGGCTCACCCTCGAAGATAAGGAGCCGGGGCCGTTGATGCCCAAGCTCGGAGCGCTCGCGGTCGCACTGGATACGATCAGTCTCGCGGCGGTTGCCGTCTCCGCGACGACGGTCGCGGTCATCGTGCTCGTGCGGCGGTATCGGCCGCATTGGCCGGGGCTCCTGATCGCGGTGGCGCTGGGGACACTCGCCGCATGGGCATTCGATCTGCCGATCGAGACCATCGGCAGCCGTTTCGGAGGGATACCGAGCGCGCTGCCGGCGCCGGACCTGCCGCCGATCTCGTGGGCGCGCATCGAGGCGGTGCTGCCCGATGCGGTCGCCTTCACGTTGCTGGGGGCGATCGAGAGCCTGCTGTCGGCCGTAGTCGCCGACAGCATGACCGGCCGGCGTCACCGCTCGAACTGCGAATTGGTGGCGCAGGGCGCTGCCAATGTCGCGTCGTCGCTGTTCGGCGGCATATGCGTCACCGGCACGATCGCGCGTACCGCGACCAACGTCCGTGCCGGTGCGCGGGGGCCGGTCTCCGGGATGCTGCACGCGGTGTTCCTGCTCGGGTTCATGGTGGCGGCGGCGCCGCTCGCCAGCTTCATCCCGCTCGCGGCCCTTGCCGGCGTGCTCGCCGTGGTCGCGTGGAACATGGCCGAGAAGCACGAGTTCGCTTCCCTGCTTCGCGCTTCTCCCGGAGATGCCGTGGTCCTGCTCTCGACCTTCCTTCTCACCATCTTCCGCGACCTGACGGAAGGCATCCTGGTCGGCTTCGGGCTCGGCACGCTTCTGTTCATGCACCGCATGGCCCATGCGGTCGAGGTCGAGAGCGTGCGGCCGGTGGCCGACGACGACGTGGCCGATGCGGCAGGGAAGGCTGGACGACAGCCCTACGACGCGCGCGTCGCCACCGACCGGGATGTCGTCGTCTATCGGATCTCGGGCGCATTCTTCTTCGGCGCCGCAGCCTCCGTCATAAATGCGCTGGAGCGCCTCGCCGAGCACCCGAAGGTATATGTGGTCGACTTCTCGGCCGTCCCGGTGATCGACTCGACCGCGGCGGCAACGATCGACGGCTTCGTCCGCAAGGCCGAACGCAACCAGGCAAAGGTGGTGATCTCGGGCGCGCGGGAGCCGGTGCGTCACGTCCTGCTGGCGCATGGCGTACGGCCGCCGCGGATCGTCTTCGAAGCCTCGCTCGCCGACGCGACCGCGCTGGCGCATTCGCTCGTCGGCGGATCGGCGACGTCGTCAGCCGCCGATCAGATCAAGCCACTCGTCCTCGGTTAAGGTCGTGACGCCGAGCGCGCGGGCCTTGTCGGCCTTGGAGCCCGCGTCCGATCCGACGATCAGATAGTCGGTCTTCTTCGACACCGATCCCGCAACCTTGGCGCCCAGCGCCTCGGCGCGTGCCTTGGCTTCGTTCCGCGTCATCTTCTCGAGCGTGCCGGTGAACACCACGGTCTTGTCGGCGATCGGCGAGCCGGTCGCCGCCGGTGCGACGAAGGTCTCGGTCGTGACCTCGTGTGCGAGATCGTCGATGACGGCGCGGTTGTGCTCCTCGGCGAAGAAGGCGACGAGATCCTCGGCGACCGACGGTCCGATCTGGTCGATCGAGGTCAATGTCGCGTAGGCCTCGGAGCCGGGATCGCTCGCCGCGATCATCGCCGTCCGCCAGTTCTCCAGCGTGCCGTAGTTCTTGGCGAGCAGCTTCGCCGTCGCCTGGCCGACCTGGCGGATGCCGAGCGCGAAGATGAAGCGGTCGAGCGCGATCGTACGCCGGGCCTCGATCGCCCCCAGCAGGTTCTGGATCGACTTCTCCTTCCAACCTTCGCGGTCCTTGAGGTCCTCGGCCTTAAGGCGGAAAAGGTCGGCCGGCGTCTTGACCAGGCCATCGTTGAAGAACTCCACGATGCTTTTCTCGCCGAGACCCTCGATGTCGAACGCGTCCCGGCTCACGAACAGGCGGAGCCTTTCCGTCGCCTGGGCCGGGCAGAAGAGACCGCCGGTGCAGCGGCGCACGACCTCGCCTTCGCCGCGCACCGCGGCGCGGCCGCATTCGGGGCAGGTCTCGGGGAAGACGTAGGACTTCGATCCCTTCGGACGCTCATCGGGAACGACCGAGACGACCTGGGGAATCACGTCGCCGGCACGCTGGATGACGACCGTGTCGCCGACACGGACATCCTTCCGCTGGATCTCGTCCTCGTTGTGGAGCGTCGCGCGGGCGACCAGCACGCCGCCGACGTTCACCGGCTTGAGGTGGGCAACCGGGGTCAGCGCGCCAGTGCGGCCGACTTGGATCTCGATGCTTTCGAGCAGCGTCCTTGCCTGCTCGGCCGGGAACTTGTGCGCGATCGCCCAGCGCGGCGTCCTGCCGACGAACCCGAGGCGTGCCTGCAGGTCGACCGCATCGATCTTGTAGACGACGCCGTCGATATCGTAGGCGAGGGCGGCGCGCAACTCGGCGATCTCGGCATAGCGTTTGAGCGCGTTGTCGATCCCGGTGACCCTCTTCGCCAGCGGATTGACCTTGAAGCCCCACGCCTTGAGCTGCTCGTAGAATTCCCACTGGCTCTCCGGCTCCGTCGTCGTCGCGCCCCAGGCATAGGCGAAGAAGCGGAGCGGGCGGCTGCGGGTGATATCCGGATCGAGCTGGCGGACGCTGCCGGCGGCGGCGTTGCGCGGGTTGGCGAATTGCCTGCGGCGGCTCTTGGTCTGCTTCTCGG
>CAZZLX010000342.1:0-4841 GCA_964655235.1 uncultured Rhizobium sp. | reverse complement strand
CCTTCATCATCATCGCTGGGATGATCGTATGCATCGGTCGCTTGCCGGGCGCGATGCAATTCGGGTGGTCCTCGCGCAGCACGAAGCCCTCGCCGCGGTTCTGCAGGATCACGCCCGATTTCGGTGCGGTGATGCCCGAGCCGTAATGCGAGTAGAGCGAGTTGATCAGCGAGACGGCGTTGCGGTCCTTGTCGACCACGCAGAGATAGGTCGTGTCCTTGTGCTGTATGAAGTCGTCCCTGGTGACCGCGCCGGCCTTGCTCATGTCGATCTGGGCGCGGATCGACTCGGCTTCCTGGGTCGAGAGCATGCGGTCGACCGGCACGTCGGTGAAACCCATGTCGGCGACGTGACGGTTGCGAAGGCGATAGGCGTGCCTTGCCGCCTCGGCGAGCAGATGCAGCCGATCCGCCTGGCTGTACCGGTCGCTGCGGTAGTCGTAGCCCTGCAGCACGTTCATCATGATCAGGGCGGTGATCCCCTGCCCGTTCGGCGGGATCTCATAGACGTCGTGGCCGCGATACCTGGTCGAGATCGGCGTCACGTAGTCCGGTTTCGATGCCTCGAAGTCCTCCAGCGTGTGCAGGCCTCCGACGCTGCGGAGCTTGTCGACGATGTCCTTGGCGACGTCGCCCTTGTAGAAGCCGTCGCGCCCCTGCTTCGCTATCTTCCTGAGCGTGGCCCCCAGCTCGGGCAGACGATGCGTGTCGCCGATCCCCGGCACCGACCCGTTCGGCACGTAGATGCGCTTGGTGTCCGGGTCGACCGAGAGCTTGGCCGTCAGCTTCTTCCACTCGGTGCCGATGCGCGGCGTCAGCCGGAAGCCGTTCTCAGCCGCGTCGATCGCCGGCGCGAAGATCTCCTCCAGCGATCGGGTCCCGTAATCGGCATGCAGCCGGCACCAGGCGTCGATCGCGCCCGGGATCGTGACCGCATGCGGCGTCTGCATTTCGATCTTCTTGATGCCCTTGGACGCGTACCACTCCGGCGTCGCCGCCATGGGCGCGCGACCAGAGCCGTTGAGGCCGATCGGCTTGCCCGCCTTCGGCGAGTAGAGGACGAAGCAGTCGCCGCCGATGCCGGTCGATCCCTGCTCGATCACGCAGAGCATCGCGATCGTGGTCAGCGCCGCGTCGATCGCATTGCCGCCCGAGCGCAGCATGTCGAGGCCGGCCAACGTCGCCCGCGGGCTGGCGGAGGCCACGATGCCATGGTCGGCATAGATCGCCGACCGGCCGGCATAGAAATCGCGGACGCGCATGGGAGAACCTTTGGAGGGAGGGAGGGAGGGCCGCGCGATGATAAGCGCGGCCCGCCGTTGCTCAAAGGTGCAGCGGCTTGCGGGCGAAACGCGTCTGGGCGGCGAGGCGGACCGGCGCGTTGACGGCGCCGAAACCCTGATACTCCAGGCGCTCGACGATCTCGAAGAAGAAGCTGCCGGCCAGGCTCCTCGTATAGACCTGCCAGTACTCGGCACTGCCGTCACGGTCGTAGAGGATGTCGGCCGCCCGCATGCGGGCGATCTCCTCCGCTGAAAGCCCCGATTTGGCCTCGAGGTCGTCATAGTAGTTCTCGGGGATCGGCAGCAGGTCGACGCCAGCGGCCCGGAGCCGCTCGACGGTCGCGAAGATGTCATCCGTCGCGAGCGCGATGTGCTGGACACCAGAGCCCAGGACACCGTCGAGGAATCGCGCCGACATCGTGCGCTGGCTCTGAGAGGCGTTCAGCACCAGCCGCAGCGCGCCGCCCGGCGACTGCACCACCTGGCTGTGGACGATGCCGCCGGGGTCGAGCACGTCCTGGACCGGCGACTTGGTCAGGTCGAGCAGCGACGTATAGAAGAGGAGCCAGGTCAGCATTTCCTCGTAGTGCATCGACTGCTGCACATGGTCGATGCGCGTGAGGCCTGCCGGCAGCGTCTCGCCGTCGTCGGCGACCGGCGTGAAGTCCGTTTCCCACAGCGACGCGCTCTTCGCGTCGACCAGGTAGAGCAGGCTGCCGCCGAGGCCGCGGAGCGCCGGGATGTCGAGCTCGCCCGGGCCGATGCGGCCGCGATAGCTCTGGTCGAGCAGCGCGCGGGCGCGCGCCATCGCCGCATCCGCGGCGTCGACCCGAAGCGCGATCGCGCAGACGGAAGGGCCGTGCGCGACCGCGAAGGAATGGGCAAATCCTTCCTTCTCGGCATTGAGCACGAGGTTGATGCCGCCCTGGTTCCAGCGGCTGACCGCCTTGGAGCGATGGCGGCCCGAACGGCGGAAGCCGAGGCCCCGTAGCAAGGCCTCGAAGCCGGGCTGGAAGTCGTCGTCGACCGCGAACTCGATGAACTCGACGCCCTGGCAGCCGACGCGCGGCGGCAATTCGGGCATGTCGGCGACCGGCTGCCCCGTCCGCTGCCTGAGATCGTCGAGCATGAAGAGCAGTGAGCGATGGCCGTCGATGGCGACCGCGCGCGTTGAGCCGGCGCGGAAGCGGTCGTTGAATATTTCGAGCGACAGGAGCCCGTCAAATCCGGTCGCCTGCAGCGCCGCCATGAAGTCACCAAGCGCGAAGTCGCCCTGGCCGGGCAGACAGCGGAAGTGACGGCTCCAGGACAGATAGTCCATTTCGAGCAGCGGCGCGTCGGCGACCTGGACCAGGAAGATGCGATCGCCGGGTATCGCCCGGATCGCCTTCAGGTCGGTCTTGCGCGCGAAGATATGGAAGGTGTCGAGCACCAGGCCGACGGAAGGATGGTCTGCGCGGCGAACGATCTCCCAGGCGTCCCGGTAGTCGTTGACGTGACGGCCCCAAGCCAGCGCCTCGTAGGCGACACGCACGCCACGCTTCGCCGCCCGCGCGCCGAGCTCGTGGAAGTCGGCAGCCGCGCGGTCGATGCCGCCGAGCGAGTCCGGTGCCACGTTGCTGCAGATCATCAGCAGATCGCAGCCGAGTTCCTGCATCACGTCGAACTTGCGTTCGGCGCGATCGAAGACGCGCGAGCGCTGAGGTTCCGGCATGCCCTCGAAGTCGCGGAAGGGCTGGAAGGTGACGACCTCCAGGCCGAGATCGCCGACGATGCGCCGCACATCGGCCGGCGAGCCGTCGAAGGTCAGGAGATCGTTCTCGAAAATCTCGACCGCGGTGAAGCCCGCCGCCGCGATCGCCTCGAGCTTCTCGTCGAGGGTGCCGGAAAGGCAGACGGTCGCGATCGCGGGGCGCATGTCACTTCTTCTTATCGAGAAGCCGCCCCAGGGCCGCCACCGCGGTCGGATAGCCGTCGGGGCCGAGGCCGGCGATCACCGCAGTCGCGATCTTCGAGACCAGCGAGTTGTGATAGATCGCCTCGCGCCGGTGGATGTTCGAGATGTGCAGCTCGAACACCGGACCCGGAAACATTTTCAGTGCATCCAGGATCGGGATCGAGGTGAAGGTGTGGCCGGCCGGATTGATCACGATGCCGGCGGCCGGACGATCGATCGCCTCATGGATCCAGTCGACCATCTGGTATTCGGCGTTGGTCTGGCGGAACTCGACCGGCCGGCTTCCGGAAGCCGCCCTGCACATCGCCTCGATCTCGGCCAAGGTCGTGGTGCCGTAGATCTCCGGCTCGCGCTTGCCGAGGCGGTTGAGGTTGGGACCGTTGAGGACGTAGATCGGGTTCATCAGTCAGCCCTGGTAGCCGAAGGCGCGGGGAAGGAAGAGCACGAGGTCGGGAACGAAGGTGATCATCGCCAGTGCCGCGATCATGACCCAGAGGAACGGCAGCACTTCGGCCACCAGCGCCTTCAAGGTTACGCCAGTGATGTTGGTCATCACGAACAGCAGCAGGCCGTAGGGCGGCGTCACCAGGCCCAGCATGATGTTGACGACGACGACGATGCCGAAATGCACCATGTCGACGCCGAGCGCCTCGGCGGTCGGGATCAGCACCGGCACGACGATGAGCAGGATCGTCGTGCCCTCGAGCAAGCATCCCAGGATCAGCAGCAGCACGTTCACCGCGATCAGGAACATGATCGGCGTGAACTGGTAGGCCTGCAGATACACGCTGAGGGACTTCGGGATGTTCTCGACCGTGACCACGTAGTTGAAGGCGAGCGCCCCGGCGATCAGCATGCCGATCGAGGCAGTGACGCGGGCGCTGGACAGCAGCGACCGGTAGATGTCGCTCCAAGTCATGTTGCGGTAGAGGACGGCCGAGACCAGCAGCGCGTACGCCGCCGCCACCGCGGCCGCTTCGGTTGGCGTGAACACGCCGCTGTAGATGCCGCCGAGCAGAACGACCGGCATGCCAATCGCCGGCAGCGCCTGGAGCGTGATGTGGGGAAGGTTGCGGAGCGGCACCGGCGGCTCGACCGGGAAGTTCCGGCGCCTGGCGACGGCTGCGATCAGCGCCATCTGCACGAGGCCCATGAGGACTCCCGGCACCACGCCGCCGAGGAACAGATAGCCGATCGAGGTGTCGGAGACGAGGGCGTAGATCACGATCGGGATCGACGGCGGGATGATCGGCCCGATGACGGCGGTGACCGCGGTCAGGGCCGCGGCGAAGGCCGGCGGATACTTCCCGTTCTGCGTCATCATCGCCTGCATCAGCTTGCCCGAGCCGGCGGCGTCCGCGATCGCCGAGCCCGACATGCCGGCGAAGATGATGCTCTGGACGACGTTGACGTGCGCCAACCCGCCGCGGAAGCGCCCGACGATCGCATCGCAGAAGCGGAGCAGCCGGTCGGTGATGCTACCGGCGTTCATAAATTCGGCGGCGAGGATGAACAGCGGGATCGCCAGCCGCACGAAGCCGGTATAGAGGCCGTTCAGCAGCTTCTCGGCCGCGGTCGACATGTCGATGCCGGCCAGCAGCA
>CAZZLX010000341.1:0-4845 GCA_964655235.1 uncultured Rhizobium sp. | reverse complement strand
AGATAGAGGTCCAGCCGGCAAAGCTGCGGGGGGCCGCGAGGATCGCCTCGGCGAACAGCGCGGCGCTTTCGCCGTCGCTGATCTTTGACCACTTCACCACCTGCCTCTGCAGATGCGCGTTCGACCATTCCATGTAGGTGACGGCGATCGCGCGGCTGCCGCCCGAGGTGATCGAGGCCAGCACGCGAGGATCCCGGAGCGCATTGGCGTAGCCTTCGCGCTGAAGCTGGAACTCCTCGTCGTCGACCGAACGGGAGACGTCGACGGCGAGCACGAGCTGGAGATCGACGGTCTCGGCCGCCGCCGGCGCCGCCAGCAGGACCAGGATGAGCGCGAGGAGGCGCGCCACCGTCACACTTCGTCTTCCGGCTCGGCGAGCATGCAGCCGTTGACGCGCCAGGTGCCGTCGGGCTGCTTCTCCATCACGTAGAGGGCCAGGGCCGGTGCGCCGTCGGGCCCCGTCACATAGACCTTCTGCACCAGCGTCTCCTCGACCTCGACCAGATCGCCGAAGCGGACCGAGCGCGGCCGGTAGACGGGCTGATAGCCGTTGCGGACCATCGCCATGAAATTGTCGGCACTGCGAAAGATCCGCCGGATGTTGGGCGAGGCATAGCCGAAGGCGCGTTCGCCGTCGTCGGAACGGAAGGCGCCGATCTGCGCCTCGATCACCTGGCGTATCGCGCCTTTCTCGGCCGCGGGAAGGTTGGACAGAGGCTGGGCGACAGCGGGTATCGCGGCGAAGGTCGCGATCAGCACCAGGACCAGGAACACCCGACCGAGCACGGTCATCGGCGTCTCCTTCTAGCCAACTCTCGAAGAAAGTCTGTCACCTCGCCATCGACGAGGCCAGTATGAATCGATCGGCTCACGGGAGGTCGGCGAGCCTCGGCACGACGCGCACCGGCAGCATCTGACTGCGCCCGCGGATCTCGATATCGTGCCGCTCGAAGCGCGAGAGGTCGGCCTTGGCCGCGTCCTCGACCACGGTCGAGACCACCAGCTCGGCGCCGTAGTCCTTGGTCAGCGTCTCCAGGCGGCTCGCGGTGTTCACGGCGTCGCCGATCGCGGTGACGGTCACCGCGCGCGCGTATCCCATCTCGCCGACGATCGCAGGCCCGAGATGGATGCCGATGCCGATGCGGAGCGGCTCGCTGAGGTCGGCCGAGAGCGCGCGGTTGAGCGCCGCGAGGTTGGTCCCCATGCGCCTGGCGGCGTCGAGCGCCGAACGCGCGCCGGCCTCGGGCGAGGACTCGATGCCGAACAGCGCCATGATGCCGTCGCCGATGAACTTGTCGACGCGGCCGCCGGCTTCCTCGATCGCATGCCCCATCTCGGTGAAGTACCGGTTGAGGAGGAAGACGACATCGAAGGGCAGCTTGTGCTCGGAAAGCCGCGTGAAGCCGCGGAGATCTGCGAACAGGATCGCGATCTCCTTCTCCGCGCCGGCCACGTAGTTCGGACGGCGAAGCGCCTCCTTCGGGCTCGCCGTCGGCGGAAGGAGAGGCGCCACCTCCAGGTTCTGCGTCGGCCGGATCTGGCAGGCGAGGCGGACCTTGGGGGGCGCCGCGACCCGATCCAGCACCTTCTGCTCTTCTGTCGTCGGCGGTGCCAAGGCCTCGGCGCCGCGGCCCAGGCGCACCCGGCACGTCGAGCAGCGTCCGCGCCCGCCGCAGACCGAAGCGTGCGGGATGCCGGCCGAACGGCTCGCCTCGAGCACCGTCATGCCGGGCTGGAGCGAAACCGTCCGTCCGTCCGGATATGTGAGGGTCGCGCCCTTGCCGCGGCCGAGCCAGTCCCGGGCGATGCGCGCCGCCAGGGTTAGGCCGAGCAGGCCGAAGAAGCCGACCTTGAGCGCGGTCTCGATCCGGTCGATCTCGTCCGCGGCCGAGGCCGCCGGGAAGCGGATCGCCTGGGCCATCCGCCGCATCCACGCCGGGTCGCTCGACATCAGAAGGACGGTCCGGCCGGCGACGCCGAAGCCGACCAGAGCCAGCACCGGGACCAGAAGGGCGGCGCCGTAGAGATAGGGAATGAGGCGCGGGTACCAGGGCCTGAGCCGGAGCCAGAAGTGGAGTCCTATGCACGCATGCAGCCAGGCGATCAGCAGCACCGCCACCTGCTGGAGTGCATATCCCGGCGAGAACACCCATTGCACGAGTAGGACGTAGGTGTAGAGGTCCTCCAGCCCGTAGAGCGTGTGCGCGACGCGGGTGCCGAGGATGTGAATGAAGAGGAGCGGGGGGATCGACAGCCCGAGCAGGAGCTGGGCGGCCTCCCAGGGCGGCATACGGAGGCTCCGCCGCCGGTAGAGCGCCACATAGGCCAGCCCGAGATGGGTCCAGAGGGAGCCGTAGAGCGCCACGGTCATCGGCGGAAGCCGCCAGAACCAGACGAAACCCCGCCTGACCATCTCCAGGGCGTCGAGCGAGATCAGGCCGACGGCGTGGTTGAGAAGATGGGTCGTTACATAGGTGAAGAGAACGAGGCCGGTGGTCAGGCGCAGGCGACGGATAACCAGCGGCCAGTCGGTTCCGGCTTCTGCGGCGCCCATTCCCAAGCCGGTGCCTGTCATGCTATCCCCCGCCGTCCGCCCGAAACTATCATACGAGTGGGGGGCCGGAGCGGATCCCCCTTGCAAACGGTGGGCGGCCGCCTAAATGGCGCCAAAATTCGGTGGCAAGGGGAGCCGAAGGGGTGGGAGCGACTCAAGAGGGTGGCATGGCCGAGATGATTGCAATCGACGGCCTGACGAAGCGCTTCGGCGCGATCACGGCCGTCGACGACATCTCGTTCTCGGTGAACCGAGGCGAGGTGCTGGGCTTCCTCGGGCCGAACGGCGCCGGCAAGTCCACGACGATGAAGATGATCACGGGCTTCCTGGCGCCGACGGCAGGCACGGCGAAGGTCTGCGGCTTCGACATCCAGGACAGCCCGATCGAGGCCAAGAAGAAGATCGGCTACCTGCCCGAAGGCGCGCCGGCCTATCCGGACATGACGCCCGCGGCCTTCCTCGACTTCATCGCGCGCGTGCGCAACGTCGACGCCTCGATCCGCAAGCAGCGGATCGCCGACGCGGTCGAGAAGACCCAGCTCGGCGAGGTTCTCTACCAGTCGATCGACACGCTATCGAAGGGCTTCAAGCGCCGTGTGGGCCTGGCCCAGGCGCTGCTGCACGATCCGGAAGTGCTGGTGCTCGACGAGCCGACCGACGGCCTCGATCCGAACCAGAAGCACGAGGTCCGCAGCCTCATCAAGGCGATGTCCTACGACAAGGCCATCATCATCTCGACCCACATCCTCGAAGAGGTCGACGCGATCTGCAGCCGCGCGATGGTGATCGCCGGCGGGCGCATCGTCGCCGACGGCACCCCGGTCGAGCTCGAGCAGCTGTCGCGCCACTACAACGCCGTCGCCGTCCGTCTCGAGGACGAGAACGACACCGATGCGGTCAAGACGGCGCTGGAGCGCGTCGAAGGCGCGCTCTCGGTCGAGGCCAACAAGTACGCGGGCGTGCTCACCGTCTATCCGAAGGACGCGCGCTCGCTGATCGCCGAGGTCGGCCAGGTGATGCGCCATGGCCGCTGGAAGGTCGCCGAGATCCGCGTCGAGCGCGGGCATCTCGACGAAGTCTTCCGCCGCATCACGCAGGCCTGAGGGGCTCGAGCCTAATGGGTATCTACACGATCTTCCGGCGCGAGCTGACCAGCTACTTCCTGACGCCGCTCGCCTACATCTTCATCGTCATCTTCCTGGCGATGGCCGGCACCTTCACCTTCTTCGTCGGCAACTTCTTCGGCCGCGGGCAGGCCGACCTGCAGCCTTTCTTCCAGTTCCATCCCTGGCTCTACCTGTTCCTGATCCCGGCGATCACGATGCGTCTCTGGGCCGAGGAGCGGAAGACCGGCTCGATCGAGCTGCTGCTGACCCTGCCGATCTCGATGACCGACGCGGTGCTGGGCAAGTTCCTCGCCGCCTGGTGCTTCACCGGCATCGCGCTGGCGCTGACCTTCCCGATGTGGATCACCGTCAACGTGCTGGGCTACCCGGACAACGGCGCGATCGTCGCCGGGTATGCCGGCAGCTTCCTGATGGCCGGAAGCTTCCTCGCGGTCGGCGCGGCGATCTCGCCGCTGACCAAGAACCAGGTGATCGCTTTCGTCGTCACCTCGGTCGTCTGCTTCATCTTCACCGTCGGCGGCACCGGCGTCGTGCTCAACTTCTTCACCGGCTGGGCGCCGACGCTCGTGGTCGACACCGTTGCGCAGATGAGCTTCATGACTCACTTCAACGCGATCTCGCGCGGCGTCATCGACGCCCGCGACATGGTCTACTTCGCCTCGGTGATCGGGTTCTTCCTGTTCGCCAACGTCGTCTTCGTCGACCTCAAGAAGGCGGGTTGATCATGCCGAACGATACTCCCCGTTCGAGCGAAGCGGCCGCCGCCGGCCGTTCCACAGGCCTGAGCGCCAGCGCCCGGCGTTCGTATTCCTGGGCGGCGCTCGCGGCCGGCCTCGTGCTCTTCCTCGCGGTCAACGTGCTGTCGAACGCCTGGCTGCGTGCCGGACGCGTCGACCTGACCCAGGGCAAGCTCTACACGCTCTCGGAAGGCACCAAGGACATCCTGTCGAAGATCGAGGAGCCGATCACGCTCCGGCTCTTCTTCTCGCCGCGCCTGGGCCGCGAGATCCCGCTCTACGCCAACTATCACCAGCGCGTGCGCGACCTGCTCGACGAGTACACGAGCCTCGCCGCGGGCAAGATCAAGCTCGAGTTCTACGACCCCGCGCCGTACTCCGACGTCGAGGATCGTGCCGGCGCCTACCGCCTGCAGGGCGTGCCGAT
>CAZZLX010000340.1:0-4851 GCA_964655235.1 uncultured Rhizobium sp. | reverse complement strand
AACCTCGAGGATCCGTCCGACGGCTGCGACATCGACCTCGTGCCGCTGAAGGCGAAGAAGCGCCCGATCCGGCACGCGCTGTCCAACTCGTTCGGCTTCGGCGGCACCAACGCCTCGCTCGTCTTCTCGGCCGTAAGCTGACGGAGCGCGGCCGATGCGCCTGCGCATCGCCGCCGGAGCGCTCCTGGTCCTGCTTGTCGTCGGCGTCGTCGGCGCCAAGTGGTGGGACCGCCAGATCGTCAAGCCGGGCCCGGCGCCGATCGCGCGGACGATCCTGTTCCCGCGCGGCGTCGGACTGACCGAGATCGCGGAAAAGCTCGAGAACGACGGCCTCGTCCAGCACCGCTACATCTTCCAGGCTGCGGCGTGGACGCTCGGGCATGGCCGGGCGCTGAAGGCCGGCGAGTATGCGATTCCGCCGCATGCGAGCCTTCGCGACATCGTCAACATCCTGGCCTCGGGACGCGTCGTCGTCCGCCGCGTGGTCATTCCGGAAGGGTTGACCGTACGCCAGGCCGTGGCGGTGCTGGCCTCCGCCGAAGGCATGGAAGGCACCGTCTCGGCCGATGCGCTCAAGGAAGGCGAGCTGCTGCCGGCGACCTACAACTACGTCTGGGGCGACGAGCGCGGGCGCATGCTCGTGCGCATGCGCTCGGGCATGAACGAGCTGGTCGAGCGCACCTGGAAGGACCGCGTGCCGAACCTGCCGATCTCGACCACGGCTGAGGCGGTGACGCTCGCCTCGATCGTCGAGAAGGAAACGGGGAAACCGGGCGAACGCCCGCTGATCGCGCGCGTCTTCTACAACCGGCTCAAGGCCGGCATGAAGCTGCAGTCCGATCCGACCGTGGCCTACGGACTGGCACCGGGCGGCGACCTCGGCCGGCCGCTGACGCGCGCCGATCTCCGCCAGGTGACGCCTTACAACACCTACGTCATCGACGGCTTGCCGCCGGGGCCGATCGCCAACCCGGGCAAGGCGGCGCTTGAAGCGGTGGCGAAGCCGGCCGAGAGCGACGCGCTCTACTTCGTCGCCGACGGCAACGGCGGCCACGCCTTCGCCAGGACGCTCGCCGAGCACAACCGCAACGTCGCGCAATATCGCCGTCTCATGCGGGAACGTGGCCAGCCGCTCCCGCCGGAGCTGCCGGAGGAGTGAGGCCGCGCGCTTCGGCGAGCTCGGCTTCCAGCGTCTTGATGCGGTTGCTCAAGGAGTCGACCGCCGCCATGACTTCATCCGCCGGAAACATCTGCGGAATGTGCTGCGGGCAGTTGCGGCTCCAGGCCGAGATCGTGAACAGGATCGCCTGCTCGGGCGTCGCTTCGTAGCCTTCGGGGAAGAGGCTTCGGATCGTTTCCCTGTCGTCGACGACGCGCGCGGTACCCCAGATCTTCACGCGCCGGCGGTTGACGTAGTCCATCAGGAACAGGAACGCGCGCGGGTTGTCGGCGAGATTACCGGTCGAGAGGTACTGACGGTTTCCCGAGAAGTCGGCGAAGCCGAGCGTCCTCTCGTCGATCACCCTGAGGAAGCCCTTCGGCCCGCCGCGATGCTGGATGTAGGGCTGGCCGTCGGCTGTCGCGGTGCCGAGATAGAACGACTTCACCTCGGCCAGGAACTGCGCGAGCTCGGGCGTGACCGTCGTCGGCCAGCCGCCTTTCTGCTCCTGCCGGGCATAGGCGGCGCGCGAGCCGCGCTCGGTCTGGATCGCCTTGACCCTCGGGGTGAAGGCTACGTCTGAGGATGGATGCATCGGGACCTCGCTTTCCTGCCCCTGAAGATCGTGCGAGTCGGCCTTTAGGATAATTCATCGAATCCGGGTATGATTCTCCCGTATTCAGGGATAATCGCATGGACCGTATCGAGGCCATGGGCCTGTTCGTGGCGATCGCCGATGCCGGAAGCCTCGCCGCGGCCGGACGGCGGCTGCGCCTGCCGCTGCAGACGGTCAGCCGCAAGCTGCGGGCGCTCGAGGAGCATCTCGGCGTCCGGCTGCTGACCAGGACCACGCGTCGCCTCGCGCTGACGGAAGAGGGACGGGACTATCTCGACGCCTGCCGGCGGGTGCTGGCCGACATCGAAGACGCGGAGCGCCGCGTCGCCGGCCGCCACGCGGAGCCCAAGGGCCAGCTCGCGATCACCGCGCCGGTCGTCTTCGGGCGTCTGCATGTGCTGCCGGTGCTGACTGAGTTCCTCGATGCCTACCCCCAGGTCGAGGCGCGGCTCATGCTGCTTGATCGGGTGATC
The DNA here is from genome assembly GCA_964655235.1 of uncultured Rhizobium sp. Taxonomy (GTDB): domain Bacteria; phylum Pseudomonadota; class Alphaproteobacteria; order SHVZ01; family SHVZ01; genus SHVZ01. Next base: position 2,603 of record CAZZLX010000340.1, on the reverse strand, counting down.
GATCTGGTGGAGGAGGGGATCGACGCAGCGGTGAGGATCGGGCCGCTGCCGGATTCGTCCCTGATCGTGACGCGCCTCGGCGGCCTCCGCCGCGTCGTCTGCGCGAGCCCGGCGTATCTGAAGAAGCACGGCACGCCCGAGACGCTCGCCGATCTCGCGCGTCACGACTGCATCACCTTCGCCGGCATCTCGTCGCCGGTGAACTGGAAGTTCGACGGCATAGGCACCGCGTCGATCCGCTCGCGCCTCGTGGTGACGACGGCGGAGGCGGCGGTCGATGCGGCGATCGCCGGTATCGGCGTCACACGCCTGCTCACATATCAGGTCGCCGAGGCGCTCGATGCGGGCAAGCTTCGCCTGATCCTGACCGGGTTCGAGACGCCGGCCGTGCCGGTAAACCTAGTCTCCGTCGAAGGTCGGCAGGCGCCGGCGCGGGTGCGTGCCTTCCTCGACTTCGCCGTGCCGCGCCTCCGCGCGCGGCTCACCGCTCTCGGCGAGAGCCCGGTCTTCCGGGCTTAAGACGCGGCGCGCGTGTTCTCGGGCAGCGGCAGCTCGATCACCTCGATGCGGCCGTTGCGGCCGGCGAGCGCCAGGCCGCCGGCCTTGAGCTTGAGCGCCGCGTCGCCGAAGACCTCGCGCCGCCAGCCGTGGAGCGCGGGGATGTCGGCCTGGTCGGTCGCGGCGAGCATCTCGATGTCGCCAGACGAAGCGACCAGTTTCTGCGCGACCTCGTAGTCCTCGCAGCGCAGCTTCAGCAGCACCTTCAGGAGATCGACGAGAGGGATGCGTCCGGGAGGAGGCTCGAAGCGGGCCTCGTCCTCCATCCTTGGCGGAGTCCGGTGGCGTCCACGCTCGACCGCGGCCATGACCTCGCCGCCGAGCTTGCCTTCGGCGAAGCCCTGCGGCACCAGGCGCACGCGCGAGAGCTCCTGCAGCGTCTTCGGCGCCTGATGCGCGATGTCGAGCAGCGCCTCGTCCTTGAGGATGCGCTGGCGCGGCACGTCGCGGCGCTGTGCCTCGAGCTCGCGCCAGGCGGCGAGCTCTGCCAGCATGGCCAGCACCTTCGGCTTCGCGGTCTTGGGCTTGAGCCGGCGCCAGGCGTCGTCGGGGTTGGGCTGGTAGGTCGCGATGTTGGTCAGCAGCGCCCACTCCTCGGCAAGCCAGTCACGCCGGCCGTTCGCCTCCAGCCGCTTCTCCATCTTCTCGTAGATCGTGCAGAGCGGCACGACGTCGGCGAGCGCATAGGTGAGCTGCCGGTCGGTCAGCGGGCGATGGCTCCAGTCGGAGAAGCGCGACGACTTGTCGAGGCGCTGGCCGGTGAGCTTGGCGACCAGCGTCTCGTAGCTGACCGAGTCGCCGAAGCCGCAGACCATCGCCGCCACCTGGGTGTCGAACAGCGGGGCGGGGACGTGGCCCGTCTTGTGGACGAAGATCTCGATGTCCTGGCGTGCGGCGTGGAAGACCTTGAGCACCTTCGGGTTCGCCAGCAGCTCGTAGAGCGGGTCGAGCGAGATCCCCTCGGCCATCGGGTCGATCGCGACCGCCTCGTCATGCGAGGCGACCTGGACCAGGCAGAGGATCGGGTAGTAGGTGCGCTCGCGAAGGAACTCGGTGTCGATCGCGATGTAGGGATGGGTCGCGAGTCTCTGGCAGAGGGCGGCCAGCGCGTCGGTCGTGGTGATGGGCTGCATCTCGCCGGTCACTATAGGCGATGGGCGCCGATGTCGAGCCCCCGCGCCCCCGTTCTCAGCGTTTTCCGGCCTCGAAGCGCTGCAGGAGGCGGTCGACCAGGCGAAAGGTGTCGCCGTCCTCCGGTCGGAGCCGCCGATCGATCAGAAGCATCGCGAGGCCATGGATGTAGGCCCATGCCGCCGCGGCCGAGTCGGCGTCGCCGCCGAGGCTCTGGCGAAGAAAGCCGGAGGCCGCCTGTGAAGCTCCCTCGAGATCGGGATGCGCCGCGAAACTCTCGATCGTGCCGCAGAACATCAGCCGATAGAGATGGGGATGAGCGAACGCGAAGCCGATATAGGCGCGTCCGAGCACCCGAGGATCGCCGCTCGACGCCTCGGCCGCCCGGATGCAGACGTCGCGCAGCAGGGAGAAGCCGCCGCCAGCGATCGCGGCAAGGAGCGACACCTTGTCGGGGAAGTGGGCATAGGGCGCCCCGGGCGACACGCCGATCTCGCGGGCGAGCGCACGGAGCGAAAGATTGGCTGGCCCGCGCTCTTCGAGATGCTGAGTCGCGGCATAGAGAAGAACGTGGCGCAGGTCGCCATGGTGATAGGTGTCGGGCACGGGGGCAGTCTAATCGATGATTAGATTCTGTCAATTAATCGCTGATTAGATTGTATTTGGGGAAGCTGAAAGCGGAAATGAGTAGGGGCGCCTATCAGGCACCCCCTAATCTCATGTTTCGATTGCGCGATGACCGATAATCAACAGAGAAGGCTAATGAAATTGCCATTTCGATCGTGAAGGCATTAATTCCGCTGAAGAACCGAGCGAATCCGAGCGCTGGGAGGTCCATAGCGGCCGCCCGGGCACTAAGAAGGCATCGACAAGGACCGCTGACGAACCCCGTAGGACGAAACGCGTTCCGGAGA
>CAZZLX010000339.1:0-4859 GCA_964655235.1 uncultured Rhizobium sp. | reverse complement strand
GCGACCCGATGGACAAGAACCTCTACGACCTGCCGCCGGAAGAGCTGAAGAACGTCCCGCAGGTCTGCGGCTCGCTCCGCGAGGCGCTGGCCGAGCTCGACAAGAACCGCGAGTTTCTGAAGAAGGGCGGCGTGTTCTCCGACGACCTGATCGACGGCTACATCGAGCTGAAGATGCAGGAAGTGTGGGACATGGAGCACACCCCGCACCCGATCGAGTACCAGAACTACTACTCGGTCTGATCCGAGACAGTTCGCCGTTTCGGAAAGCCCCGTCGTCCGCAAGGACGGCGGGGTTTTTCTTTGCCAAGCGCACGAACTCGCTGCGCTCGTCCCCACCCTGCCGTCCTCCGCTTCGCGAGAAGGGGGTGGGTATGGGCGAGCGTAAGAGAGAAAATGCCTCTGCCCGGCGGCGCCGCCAAGAATGACCAATACGCTCCGCCTCGCTTAAGCTAGGCATCGCGCATGACCTCCTCTCATCCCTTCTCCCTTTCCGGCCGCGTCGTCCTCGTCACCGGCGCCGCGCGAGGGCTCGGATTCGAAATCGCGCGCGCCGTGGCTGCTGTCGGCGCGCATGTCGTGATCAATGGGCGCGATCAGGGGCGTGCCCAATCGGCCGTCGACCGCATCAAAGCCGACGGCAACGCCGCATCCGCCGCCATCTTCGACATCGCCGACGACGCAGCGGTGGTGGGCGAGGTCGCAGGGATCGGCGAGCGCCATGGCCGGCTCGACGGACTCGTCAACAACGTCGGCGCACGCAACCGGAAGCCGTTGTTCGACTTCACGCTCGCCGAGGCGCGCCAGCTCATCGACACCGACATGATCGCGGGCTTCACGCTGTCGCGCGAGGCGGCGCGGCTGATGATCCCGAGGAAGACAGGACGCATCGTCCACGTCACCTCGATCGCAGGTCCCTACGCGCGCGCCAACGACGCGGTCTACATCGCGGCCAAGGGCGGCCTCACCTCGCTGGTGAAGGCCCTCGCGGTCGACTTGGGCCCGCACGCGATCACCGCGAACGCGATCGCACCCGGCTTCTTCGCGACCGAGACGAACGCGCCGATGATCGCCGACAAGGTCATCCATGACCGCTATGCCCAGCGCACGGCACTCGGCCGCTGGGGAAGACCGGAGGAGATCGCAGGTGCCGCCGTGTTCCTGCTGTCCGACGCGGCCTCGTTCGTCACGGGCCACGTGCTGACCGTCGACGGCGGAACGACGGCGATGTTCTGATTGAACCCTCTCCTTGGGGTAAAGGGTTACTTGCTGCGACCCAGATCTGTTGAAATTCCAGCCGCCGCTTCCTTCAGCGCCGGCAGGAAGGATCTCCGGATCGCGTCCTCGGTGAAGCGCTGGGTGGGCATGGTGAGGCTGAGCGAGGCCACCGCCGTCCCGGCATGGTCGAAGAGCGGGACCGCGATCGCCGAAACGTCGGCGCGCCACTCGCCCTTGTTGGTCGCGTAGCCGCGCGACCGTACCGTCGCGAGGTCCTTCCTGATCTTTGCGCGCTCGATGATGGTGCGCTCGGTGTAGCGCTCGAGCGAACCGTCGAGGATCTCGTCGGCACGCTTGCCGGGAAGGAAGGCGAGCATCGCCTTCCCCGTCGCCGAGCAATGCGCCGGTGCCCGCTGGCCGACATAGGTGTCGACTCGCACCGGCTGAACTGCCTCGACCTTGTCGATGATGACGACTCCCGATCCCTGCAGCACGGCCAGATGCGCGGCCTCGGCGGAGCGCGCGGCCAGGCGCTCGGCGCGCGGGCGCACCAGGTCGCGAAGCTTGAGGCGCCTCACCGCCTTGGATCCGATCTCCCACGCCTTGAGTGTCATCCTGTAGCGGCTCCCCGACTTCTGCACGTAGCCCGCTGAGGCGAGCGTCGCCAGCAGCCGGAAAAGCGTCGGCCCGGAGATCTCGATCCGGCGCGCGAGCTCGGTCAGGCCCGTCTCCTCGACCTCGCTCAAGGCCTCCAGCACCTCGAGTCCCTTGGCTAGCGTCGCCGCCATATAGGCAGCACCGTCGCCCGCCTTCCTTGACATGAACCGACCTCCGTTCCAGCCTTTATCGAATACTGAAAAAGTATTTCAGTATATGAAAAATGCAAGCTGGGAGACGGCCATGGACGACACGGCACGCAAGGAGCCGATCCGGAAGAACTTCGCGGTCTTCGACTGCGACAGCCACGTGGTCGAGCCCCCTGCGGTGTGGGACGAGTACGTGCCGGCGACGTCGCGCGCCTGGGTGAAGACCCAGTTCTGCTTCCATACCGACTCGGACCTCCTCTTCATCAACGGCCGCGTCGTGCCGGCCGCGCGCGAGCGCTCGAACGCGGCCGAGGTCGGCTGGGCCCGCTGGAACAAAAAGGAGGTCGGCCGCCTCACCCCGGGCACCGAGGAGTGGAAAGCCAAGTTCGGCCGCCTTCTGGGATGCCGCGATCCCAACGCGCGCCTCTCCGACATGAACGCGCTCGGTACCGATCAGGTGATGCTGTTCCCGACCTGGTTCGTGCGCCTGGCTCTGCTGCGCGATCCGACCGCGGCGACGATCCTCGCCCGCGCCTACAACGACTGGATCCAGGACTACTGCTCTGCCGACCGACAGCGCCTGTTCCCGTGCGGCGTGCTGCCACTGCAGTCGGTAGAGGCCTCGATCGAGGAACTGCGGCGGATCGCCAAGATGGGGTTCAAGGCGGCCGCCGTGCGTCCCTGCTTCTGGAATGGACGCTATCCGACACTGCCCGAGTTTGATCCGCTGTGGCGCGAGTTCGAGAGCCTCGGGATCGTGCTGGCGATGCACACCTTCCCCTCGCGCGAGGCGATCACCCCTGACTGGGGCAAGCGCATGGCGGAGGCGCGCGGCACCTCCGGCCAGGGCCTGCTGTTCACCGACGAGTCCGTCGTCTATTCGCCGGGCCAGTTCGTATCCAACATCACCGGGGCGATGGACCCCGGCATCGACTCCTCCGAGACGCTGGGCTTCGTCATGGAGGCGATGACCTGGGTCACAGCCGTGGTCATGACCGGCTGGCTCGACAAGTTCCCGAAGCTCAAGGCCGCGGTGCTGGAGTCGAACGCGTCGTGGCTGCCGATGGTGCTGGGCCGCTCCAAGAACTTCCTCGACCTCTTCGCCTTCCAGCGCGACAACCGGAAGATCCGCGATCCCCACGAGGCCTTCTACGAACGCTGCTCGATCGGCTTCGAGTCCGACGAGACCCTGGTCTACCGCCTCTGGGACCTTTTCGAGAACGTCGCGATCTGGTCCTCGGACTACCCGCATCACGATGCCGAGGACGTCTGGGACGCCCTCGAGCACATGGCCGAGCACAAGGTCCCGGAGAAGGTCCAGCGCGCTCTGCTGGGAGAGAACGCACGGAAACTGTACGGAATCGAGCCGGTTGTGAAAGTGACCGAGCGCGTCGCCGACTACAGCCCGGCGATCCTTCCCTGGTAGCGGGATCGGCCTTAACGCCACAACCTTGAGGGATTAACTAAATTTTTAAAGATTCCGCCCTCTACTGACATCGCCCCGACAAGCGGCGGCGAAAGGTCAGTTCTTGGCGATCGATTGGGCAACCTTCTTCTGCGGTGCTAGGCCGGGCGATCTCACCGGCAGCCACGACGGGCTGCTGGTCACGTTGTCGATCCTGATCGCCGCGGTCGGCTCCTACACCGCGCTCGACCTCGCCAGCCGAGTCCGCGTCTCCGACCCGGGCTCGCGCCACTTCTGGCTCTGGCTCAGCGCCACCGCTATGGGCGGCGGCATCTGGTCGATGCACTTCGTCGCGATGCTCGCCTTCCAGCTCGATATCCCGATCGGCTACGAGACCATGCTGACCATGGTTTCTCTCGTGGCCGCGGTCATCGTCAGCGCCGCGGGCCTCGACATCGCGAGTAGAATCAAGCGCCCCAGCCTCCGCGCCATGCTGCCCGCCGGCACGTATCTCGGCATCGGCATCGTGGTCATGCACTACACCGGCATGGCGGCGATGGACATGAAGGCCATGCTCTCCTACGAGCCGCGGCTGTTCTCGCTGTCGATTCTCATCGCGGTCGCGGCCGGCACGGTCGCGCTGTGGCTCGCCTTCACGCTCGACCGCTGGCGCCAGAAGGTGGCGGCGTCCGCGGCGATGGCGGCGGGGATCGCCGGCATGCACTACACCGCGATGTCGGCCGCCAATTTCACGCCGCTCGTCCACAATCCGCCCCCGGTTCTCCACCAGACGACCGTCCCGCTCCTTGCGGTCGTCATCGCGGTCGCGACCTTCGGCGTGCTGGCACTCGGTCTCCTGTCGGCTGCGATGGACCGGCGCTTCGCCGCCCAGTCCGAGCGCGAAGCCTTGGGCCTGCGGGAAAGCGAACGCTACCTGCGGGACGTGCTCGACAGCTCGCACGATGCCTATGTCGCGATGGACCAGGCCGGCAAGATCGTCGAGTGGAACGGCACTGCGACCGGCACGTTCGGCTGGTCGCGCGAGGAGGTGCTCGGACGCTCGTTCGCCGACGTGATCTTCACCGAATCCGATCGCCCGGTATTCCAGGCGCAGCTCCGTTCGGGCGGAGAGTTCGGCGCGGCAACGTTCGACGGGCGCTGCGAGCTGAACGCGGTCCGCAAGGACGGCAAGGCGATCACCGTCGAGATGACGCTGTCGCCGGTCACGTTCCGGGACCAGGTGACCTATCACGCCTTCCTCCACGACAGCGGCGTGCGCAAGGCGTCCGAGCGCGAGCTGGTCGGAAGGTGGCTCGTAGTCCATCTGGTAGACGAGGTCCCTGGGGCGCACGTACTGCTCGGGGTTCCGGTGGCAGTTCAGGCACCATTCCATCTTGAGCGTTGCGACCTTCCACGTCAGTGGCATCAGGT
>CAZZLX010000338.1:0-4862 GCA_964655235.1 uncultured Rhizobium sp. | reverse complement strand
TGCGAAGAAGATCGCCGCGAGCGGCGCGGGTCCTGGCTTGACCGCGCCGATCATCCGACGCCAGTCGTCGGGCGCGACCAGCGTCGCGCGGCTCGTGTTCTCTCCGTGCCGCGCCGCCGAGATCGACAGAACGCCGTCGATCGGCACCTCGCCCTTCGCCAGGAACTCGATCGATTGCCAGGCCCCGCGCGACTGGCCGGCGAGGACGACCTTCTCGTAGCCGGCGGCGCGTACTTTCGGCACGGAATCGGTCAGGCGCGAGAGCGCCCAGTTGATGTCTCCGTCCAGGCACGGGTCACGATCGAAGCGAAGTACGTCCCAGCCAACGAGGTTGAAGCGGGTCGCGACCGCCCAGGCAGCATTCATTCGCTGGTCATTGCAACGTCCGGAATACCCGTGCTGCCAGACGATGACGCCCTTGGCCTTCGTCGGCCCGTACTGGAAATACTCGTTGCGGAAAGTGAAATCGCCGATCGCATGGTCCAGGTGCGGCAAGGCGAACTCGACGCCCGGATAGACGATCCGGCCATTCACCGCATAGAGGCGGCACTCCCCTTCGGCCTTCGCCCGCTTGACCTGCTCGCCGCAGCTCCGCATCGCCGACTCGATCGCGCTCTCCTCGCTGCCATGCCCGTAGGCGGCGCCCCAGCTGCCGTTGGGATGAACCCCCATAGCGCGATTGAAGCGCTGGCCGAGAAACAGTTCGCGCCAGGCTTCCTGTGCACCTCGGCCCGGGCCGCGATACTCGCGAAAATGCGCGATGTCGGCATCCGTGTGGACTGGGACCTTCGCCTGGGCGAGAGCAGCTCCCGCCCACCAAAGGTCGACAAGCAGCGCCGCAGCGAGAGCGACGAGGCGCATTGGCCGCTCAGTTGAACTTCGCGGTGATCCCGCCGTCGACGATCAGCTCGATCGCGGTCACGTACTTCGCCTCGTCGGAAGCGAGGAAGAGCGCGGCGTGGGCGACGTCCCAGGCATCGCCCATATGACCCATCGGGCACTGGGCGTCGCGGCGCTTCACCATCTCGGCGGAGTCGTTGGCATTCGAATAGGCCGACTGCAGGCCGGCATGGATCAGGGGCGTGTTCATCAGCCCCGGCAGCACGCAGTTCGCCCGGATTCCCTTCTTCGCGTATTGCAGCGCGATCGTCCGGGTGAAGGCGAAGATCGCGCCTTTGGTGGTCGAATAGGTGATGTAGGGCACGCCGGAATCCCGCATGCCGGCGATCGAGGCGATGTTGACGATCGCGCCCTTGCCCTGCTTCACCATGATCGGCAGCACGCACCGGCAGGTCAGCATCAGGCTCTTCAGGTTGATGTCGAAGACCCGGTCCCACTCCTCCTCGGTGATCTCTTCGATCGGCGTGAGGCGCGCGATACCGACATTGTTGTGCAGGATGTCGATGCGACCGAACTTCTCCATCGCGGCCTTGATCGCCGCGTCGACATCGGCGGCCTTCGAGACGTCGGCCTTGACCGTCAGCGCTTCGCCGCCTTCGGCGCGGATGATGCTCGCGGTCTCTTCCGCGGCGTCGCGGTTGACGTCGATGCAGACGACCCTGGCGCCCTCGCGCGCGAACAGCACGGCGACCGCCTTGCCGTTGCCCCAACCCGGGCCGATCGAGCCCGCGCCGACGACGACCGCGACCTTATCCTTGAGCCGATCCGCCATCGTTCCCCTCCTTTTCGTCCTGGTCGGTCTCGTCGACGAACGCGTCGAAGGCCCGCCAGAACCGGTTCCTCAGATCGTCGCGCTCCTGGAGGATCTCGTGCAGCGCCTCCTCGATCACGACGAAACGTCCGCGCGGCAACCGCCGTACCAGAGACCGGGCCGCCTCGGTATCGACCAAGGCGTCCCGCCCGGCGCCGACGATCAGCGTCGGGGCCAATACGCCCTCGACGTAGCCGTAGGAGCGGATCTCACCGATCGAGCGGAAGGCGGCGGTGAGCCAGCCGAAGGTAGGGCCGCCGATGCCCAAATCGCGATTGGCGCCGACCTGCTCGGCGGTCCGCAGGAATCGCCGGCGATCTGATGTGAGGATGTTCCCTTCGAACATCTCGCGCCAAGGCCCGTAGTCCTGCCCCCCGGGGACGTAGTGGTCCTCGAAGCCGACCCAGGAGAGACCGATGGCGGCGAAATGAGCGAGCGCGTGCGTTCCTGGCGGCAGCACGAGGTCGATCATCGGGGCCACCAGGACGGCGCGCGCGATCCGGCCCGGGCGGTCGTGAGCGATCCTGAGCGCCAGATGCCCGCCCATCGAGTGGCCGACCAGCGTCAACGGCCCATGCGGCACGCACTCGGCAAGGAACAGGTCGATATCGGCAAGGAAGCGGTCGAAGTCGCCGATATGACCCTTGTCGCGATTGGGGAGAGATCGGTCCGAGAGGCCCTGGCCGCGCCAGTCGAGCGTCCAGACGGAGAAGCCGCGGCTCTGGAAGTCGGCGATCGTCTCCAGGTGCTTCTCGATGAACTCGCTGAAGCCGGTCAGGAACAGCAGCCGCCGGTTACCAGGCGCCGTCGCCGGGAAGGATGCGGTGCGGATCCTCGCCCCGTCGTCGGCCTCGAGCCAGCGGACGACCCCGCCCTGCCCCTCGATGGTCGGCACATTCATGCGCGGCGTTCCTTCCGCCCCAGCAGCCAGATGCCGGCCAGCACGGCCAAGGCCCCGACGCCGACCATGATCGTCGCCAGCGAGTTGATCTGTGGATTCATACCGAGGCGAACGCTGGAGAAGACCACCATCGGCAGGGTGGTGGCGCCGGGACCGGCGACGAAGCTCGCCAGCACCACGTCGTCGAGCGACAGCATGAAGGCGATCAGCCAGCCGCCGCCCAAGGCCGGCAGGATCAGGGGCAACGTCACACGAAGGAAAACCTCAGGCGGCGTGGCACCGAGGTCAAGCGCCGCCTCCTCGAGCGAGCGGTCGAAATCGGCAAGTCGCGCACGGACGACCAGCGCGACATAGGCCATGCCCAGTGTCGCGTGTGCGACCACGATGGTGCCGGCGCCGCGGCCGGGCCAGCCGATCCAGGAATCGAGCGAGACGAAGGCGAGCAGCAACGCCAGGCCCAGGATCACCTCGGGCAGGGTCAGCACTGCACCGAGCGCGCCGGCGATGAGGCTGCGACCACGAAAGCGTCCGAGACGCGCCAGCCCGAAACCGGCGAGCGCGCCGAGCACCGTGGCGAGCGTGGCGGAGGCGACCGCTATCATGAGGCTCAGGAGCGCAGCGTCGACCAGACGCTGGTTCTTCATGAGCTCACCGTACCAGCGGGTCGAGAAGCCGGACCACAGCGTCACCAGCCGGCCCTCGTTGAACGAGAAGACGACAATCCAGAAGATCGGCCCATAGAGGAAAGCGAAGCCGAGACCGAGTGCCAGGAGGCGCAGGCTGCTTCCGTTCATCCGAGGCCCCGCACGGCCGGCGAGTCGGTGCGCTGCGAGAGCGCGATCGGACCGGCGAGCAGGATCAGCAGCACGACCGCGAGCGACGCCGCGAGCGGCCAGTCGCGGTTGTTGAAGAATTCCTGCCAGATCACCTTGCCGATCATCGGCGTCCCGGGGCCGCCCAGCAGCTCCGGGACGACGAACTCGCCGACTGACGGCACGAACACGAACAGCGATCCGGCGAGCACGCCAGGCAAGGACAGAGGCACCGTCACCAACCAGAAGATCCTCCCGGGCCTGGCGCCAAGATCGGCGGCGGCTGCCGGCAGCGCTGGATCGATCTTCTCGAGGCTGGCATAGATCGGCAGCACCATGAACGGTAGGTATGTATAGGTCATCCCGATCGCGACCGCGAAGGCGCTGGGCACTAGCGCCAGTGGTCCGTCGATGAGGCCGAGAGCCTGCAGCGCCTCGCTGAGGAATCCAGTGGGACGCAACAATCCGATCCAGGCATAGACGCGGACCAGGAACGAGGTGACGAACGGGAGCGCCACCAGCGCCAGCAGGGGTGCGCGCCACCGCTCGGCCGAGCCGGCGATCGCCCAGGCCATCGGGTACCCGATCAGAAGGCAGGCGGCGGTCGAGCCGGTCGCAAGGCCGAGCGAGGCGAGGACCGCTTCGAGGTAGATCTCGTCGTCGAGCAACAGCGCGAAGTTGGCGAGGCTGCCCTGGAAGGCACCGTCGGCGAACAGCGGCGTGAACGGCGGCTGTCCGATCACGGCCTGCGACAGCGAGACCTTGAGGATCAGCAGGAACGGCAAGCCGAAGAAAGGGCCCAGCCAGAGCGCCGGCAAGCCGATCAAAGCGCGCCGCATCAGGCGATCTCCGCCGGGAAGACCAACACCGCGGCCGCGGGCCAACTGACGGTAACGCGCTCGCCGACGCGCGCCGCCGGGCCGTCGCGATTGAGCCGGGTTGCCCGGATCTCGATGCCCTCGGCAAGTGCCAGGCGGTAGACGGATTGCTCGCCGAGATAAGTCACCTCGCTGACCGTCGCGGGCCGCGCGTTGTCGCCGGCGCCGAAGTCGATCCGCTCGGGACGAAGCCCGATCGCGACCGGCGCCCCGACCGCTGGATAGGCGCCCGCCGGCCGTGCCCGGACGACACCGAGGCCGGGAGCGTCGATGGTCAGGGCGTCCCTGACTTCCGTCACGCGGCCTTCCATCAGGTTGAGGCGTCCGACGAAGCGGGCGACGGCGAGCGAGGCCGGCCGCTCATAGATGTCCTCGGGCGTGCCCTCCTGGGCGAGCCGGCCGTGATCGAGCAGCGCCACGCGCTCGGCGAGCGACAGCGCCTCCTCCTGGTCGTGTGTCACAAGCACGAAGGTGGTGCCGAGTTCCCGGTGCAGGCGCTTGAGCTCGCTTCGCGTGTGCTCGCGAAGGCCTCGGTCGAGCGCTGCCATCGGCTCGTCGAG
>CAZZLX010000337.1:0-4887 GCA_964655235.1 uncultured Rhizobium sp. | reverse complement strand
GACCCGGTCGCCGCGCAGGATGCGGGTCGAGAACTCGTCCACGATCCTCGTCTCGCCGAAAGCCTTCGAGATGGCCTTGGTCTCGACGATGAGCGTGCCCGAACCTTGTCCCTCGGCCGCGGCGAGCTTCACCTGGCCTTCGACCTTGCGGTGCTCGCGTACCTGGCGGCGAAGATCCTGGAGCCGGGCGAGGCGGCCCTGGTTGCGCTTGCGGCGAGCGGTCACGCCGTAGCGAAGCCAGTGCTCCTCCACGACGATGCGGCGGTCGAGCTTGTGCTGCTCCAGCTCTTCCTGGGCCAGCACCTCGTCGCGCCAAGCCTCGAAGTCTGCGAATCCCCGGTCGAGCCGGCGGGTGGTGCCGCGGTCGAGCCATGCCGTCGCCCGCGACAGTTTCTGCAGCAGGCGCCGGTCGTGGCTGATCACGACCAGCGCGGAGCGGAGCCCGGCGAGCTCGCTTTCAAGCCACTCGATCGCCGGCAGGTCGAGGTGGTTGGTCGGCTCGTCGAGCAGCAGGATGTCGGGCGAGGGTGCGAGCGCGCGGGCCAGCGCCGCCCGGCGCGTCTCGCCGCCGGAGAGGCGGCCGGGCGCTTCGTCGCCGGCGAGGCCGAGCTGCTCCAGCAGGTAGCGTGCCCGGTGCCGGTCGTCGCCGGGGCCGAGCCCGGCCTCGACATAGGCGAGCGTCGAGGCGTGCCCGGTCAGGTCCGGTTCCTGGGGCAGGTAGCGGATCGTCGTACCAGGCTGCAGGAAGCGCGTGCCGCGGTCCGGCTCGATCAGGCCGGCGGCGACCTTCAGCAGCGTCGACTTGCCGGAGCCGTTGCGGCCGACGAGGCAGAGACGCTCGCCGTCCGCGACCGACAGCTCGGCGCCGTCGAGAAGCGCCGAGTCGCCGAGGGTGAGGCCGATATCCTGGAGAAGGAGGAGGGGCGGGGCCATGGGCGCCGCATATGACGGCGCCTGGGCGCGGCGCTCAAGCAGACTTTTCGGGGACGACGATCCGGGCCGGCGGCAGCAGCAGGGAGACGGTGGTTCCGGCTCCCAGCTGGCTCTTCATGCTGATGGTGCCGCCATGGAGGGCGGCCAGGCGCTTGGCGATGTGGAGACCCAGCCCGCTTCCCTCGGCGCCGATGCTCACCTGGTGGTCGCCCTGGCGGAACGGCTCGAAGATCGAGGCGATGGTCGCGGGATCGATCCCCGCGCCATTGTCGGCGACCGAAATCCGGAGATACGACGAGTCGTCGAGCTTCGCCGATACCTCGATGCGGCCGTCCTGGCGCGAGAACTTGATAGCGTTCGACAGGAGGTTGAGCAGGATCTGCTTCATCGCCCGCTCGTCCGCCTCGATGGCGAGCGCCGGGTCCGACAGCGAGAGCTCGATTGCGAGCCCCTTCTTCTGCATCTGCGGCGTCACGGTACGCAGGCATTCTTCGATCAGGCCGGCAACGTGGAATCGTGTCGGCCTGAGTTCGAAACGGTCGGCCTCGATGCGGGCGAGGTCCAGGAGGTCGTTGATCAGGTCGAGGAGGTGACGTCCGCTGGTTCCGACGTCTTTGACGTAGCCCATGTAGCGTTCGGGCATCGGCCCGAAGATCTGCCGGCTCATCATCTCGGTGAAGCCGATGATGGCGTTGAGCGGGGTGCGCAGCTCGTGGCTCATGTTGGCGAGGAATTGCGACTTGGCCTTGGAGGCCTGCAGCGCGTCGTCGCGCGTCTGGCGCAGCCGCTTGGCCAGCAGCTCCGCGTCCATCAGAGACGCCCGCATCGCCTGAAGCACCACCAACGTCTCGCTTGTGGGATCGTGGAGCGCGAAGTCGGCGGCGGTGAGCTGGAGGCGCAGCATCTCGTCGGCGTCGGACACGCGCGGCGACACCAGCAGCATCAACCGGCCATCGGAGAGGGGCGCGATCTGTCCTTTCACCACCAGCGGTGGCGGTTGCCGGCTCCGCAGGATCAGCAGCGTGTCGGTGAGCTGCGGCACGGCCTCGGCGGTAAGCGGACCGACAGGCCGAAGAGGTTCGAAGACGCGATCCAGCATCTGTCCGGGCACCAGCGCCGGCAGCAGGCGTTTGATCACCGGGGCGACGCGTTGGACCTTGAGGTCGCGATCGAGGATGACGTGAAAGGGGAACAGCCGGTCGGCGACCGCGGCGTCGAGCGACAGGTTCTCCCTCGATGTCATCGAGCGTCAGGCTTCTAGGGTTTCCGCGGCGCGTAGGTGACGATGAACTCGTCGTGATCGAGGCCCTCGGCGCGGCCGCGCTCTTGCTTGATCGTGACGTCGACGCCGAAACGGTCGCCGAGGCCGACCATCATGCCCTCGACCACGGGCCCGAGCCCCGCGCGCTGGGAGCTGTAGTGCAGGCGAAGCCGGCCCGGCCCAAGTTCCTCGACGCGGAACGAAGGCGGCTTGTAGTTCGGGAAGATCAGCGCGATCCGCGCATGCATCTGGTCGAGGTTCTTGACCACCTCGAGGAACGAGCTTCCGGCGAAGGCCATCAGCTCGCCGTAGTAGGTCGGTGGCGTGTTGGTCGTCCAGTGCCGGCCGAAGGCGCGCATGACATCCTCGGGCGCCAGCTTGAGCACAGCGCTGGCCGCGCCGACGATCTTCCCGGCGAGTTCGTCGGGATAGCGCGACATGCCGACGAAGGCCGGGTCGTCGACGCCGGCTCTCTTCAGGATCTCCGCCCAGGTCTCGGCTCCCCAGCCGGCGACGACGAGATCCTCGATGCTCTTGTAGATGACGCCCTGCATCTGACGGTGCTCCTTTGTGTCCGGCGATACCGACACGTACACGGGAAAGCAGCCAGCGCCAAATTACCGAAGATGGTTTACGGACATGAAAAAACGGGCGCCGGCACATCGCGCCGGCGCCCCCGTCAATGACGTCGTTCTACTTTTTGGAAATGTTCCAAAGAGCAAGGGCGGGCGTGACCAGGACGCCCTCGACGTTCTTGCGCCAAGCCGCGGGCTGGTTGAGGAGCCCGGTGTTCACGTAGGGTGCGGTCTGGGCCATGCGCAGCTGCATCTGGTCGATCAGCTTCTTCTGCGTTTCCTTGTCGGGCGCGTTCAGCCAATCGGCCCGCATCTTCTCGATCGTCTCGTCGCAGTACCAGCCGAACCACGCCTTGTCGCAGGCGCCGCTCATCGGCACGAGTGACAGCGGGCTCGAGAGCAGGCCGTCCCAGCGCGTGTGGAAGATGCTCCATCCGCCCTTGGTGGGCTCGCCCTTGTTGGTGCGGCGCGACCCCAGCGTCGCCCAGTCGAGTGCCTGGAGCTCGACGTTGACGCCGATCTTCTTGAGGTTGGCGGCAGTCAGCAGCGCGGCGCCCGCGGTCGGGTGGTCGGTCGGGTGCAGGACGACGACGGTCTCGCCCTTGTAGCCCGCCTCTGCCATCAGCTTCTTCGCCTTCTCGTAGTCGGGCTTGCCGGTCGGCAGGTTGCCCGCCTTCGACTCGTACTGCGTGCCGCAATAGAAGAACGAGGCGCAGTTGACCCATTCCTCCGTGGTCACGCCGATGGCGTTCATGTAGTCGGTCTGGTCGTTGAGATAGAGCAGCGCCTCGCGTGCCTTCGGATTGTTGAAGGGCGGATACAGCGTGTTCGGGCGGATGATGACCATCGAGCCAAGCGCATTGATCGACTTCACGACGACGTCGGGATTCTTCCGGAGAACCGGGACGAGGTCGGCCTGCGGCACCTCGACCATGTCGACCTCGCCCTTGTCGAGCGCGCCGACGATCGCAGCCCCGTCGGGGATCACCAGCCACTCGACGCGGTCGACCTTGGCGACCTTGCCGCCGGCCATCATGTTGGCGGGCTCGGCTCGCGGCACGTAGTCCGCGTTCTTCGTGTAGACGATCTTGTTGCCCGGCTGCCATTCGGCCGCGACGAACTTGAACGGGCCGGAGCCGACGTTTTCGGTGATCTGCGTGAAGGCGTCGGTCTTGGCGACGCGCTCCGGCATCACGTAGGGCGCGGCGGCGGCCGACTTGGCCAGCGCGTCGAGCAGGCCAGCGAAACGTTCCTTCAGGACCCAGGTGAAGGTGCGCGTGTCGACCGCCTTGAGCTCGGCGGTGCGCGCCATGATCACCTTGCCTTCCTCGTCGCGCTGGCCCCAGCGCTTGAGCGACTGCACCGCATCGGCGCTGGTGACGGCGGCACCGTCGTGGAACTTGAGGCCGGGCCTCAGCGTGAAGGTGTGCGTGAGTCCATCGGCGCTGGCCGCGTAGGTCTCGACCATCTGCGGCTGCGGCTGGAACTTGGAATCCAGCGCGAACAGCACGTCGTAGATCATCAGCGCGTGGTTGTTGGTGACGGTCGTCGTCGTCCACAACGGATCGATCAGCTTGAGATCGGCGTAGGGGACGAACTTGAGCGTCGAGCTCTGGGCGTGAGCGGCGCCGGCGAGGCCGACGGCCAGGATGGCGGCGAGACCAAGACGGGTGGCGGTGCGCATGACATTCCTCCCTTTGGCACGGCGGAGATAGACGGTGGACGCGATGCTAGGCCGCTTCCACCGTCCTGTCATGTGAACACGCCGTTAGGCGGAGCGGTCAGCCCTTCATGCCGGTCAGCGCCACGCTCTCGATGATCTGGCGCCTGAGGATGATGAAGACGATGAGCATCGGCGTCACACTCAGGACCGATCCCGCCATCAGCTTCCCGTAGTCGGTCGAGAAGCGGAACTGGAACGCTGTCAGGCCCAACTCCATGTTGAACAGGACCTGCTCGTTCGCGACCATGAGGGGCCAGATGAAGGCCGCCCACGCCTGGATAAAGGCAAAGATGCCGATGGCACTCAACGCCGGGACGGAAAGGGGGCCGATCACGCGCCCGAGGATCCACCACTCGGACGCGCCGTCGACGCGCCCGGCCTCGATCAGCTCGGTC
>CAZZLX010000336.1:0-4887 GCA_964655235.1 uncultured Rhizobium sp. | reverse complement strand
TTACGTCGAAATCTTCCCTGCCTCCGCCACCCGACAACCAGTATTGGCGCTGATGCCGGTGCCGGGTGACGTCGACGTGGTGATAGCCTCGGAACTGATGGAGGCAGGGCGCGCGATCCAGCGCGGGCTGGTGACGCCGGCCCGGACCACGCTGATCGCCTCGACCCACCGCGTCTACTCGATGACCGAGCGAACGGCGATGGCCGACGGCCGCGTTGACTCGGCCAAACTGCTCGATGGCGCTAAGGCCGCCGCCAAGCGCCTGCTGACCGCCAACTTCGCCGAGATCGCCGAGACGTCCGGCAGCGTGATCAGCGCCGCCCTGTTCGGTGCGCTTGCCGCCGCCGGCCGCCTGCCCTTCAAGCGTGACGACTTCGAGGCTGCGATCAAGCGCAGCGGTCTCGGCGTCGAGGCGAGCCTCAAGGCCTTCTCTAACGCCTTCGACGCCGCCAACGGCGGCCCTGTCGTCAGGCCCGATCCGGCACCCTCGCCCTTAGGGTTGCCGGAAAGCCTTCGCCCAGCCATCGCCGCGTTTTCAGGGGAAGCGCGTGCCACGATCGAGCATGGTTGTGCCCGGCTGATCGACTACCAAGATGTTGCATATGCACGGCTCTATCTCGACCGGCTCGGGCGCTTCGGGGGCGGCGGCAAGCTGCTGACCGAGGTTGCCCGCCACTTGGCGCTCTGGATGTCCTACGAGGATATCGCGCGTGTTGCCGATCTTAAGATCCGCCGCAGCCGCTTCGCCCGGGTTGCTGAGGAAGTCCGCGCCAAGGACGACCAGATCGTCCGCATCCGTGAGTATCTGCATCCACGCCTGCAGGAGATCGCCGAGGCAATGCCGGCCAATTTCGGACGCTGGCTGCTGGATTCCTGGGGCGGAAGGCTGGTCGAACGCCTGACCGCGAAGGGCCGAACGGTCGAGACGACCTCGATCGGTGGCTTCCTCCTGCTCTATCTCACGGCCGGGCTCCGGCGGTTCCGCCCGCGCTCGCTCCGCTACAAGGTAGAGCAGGCACGGATCGAAGTATGGCTCGCCGAGATCCGATCGGTCCGCGATCCCGACCTCGCGCTGGCGATTGCCGAGTGCCAGCAGCTGGTCAAAGGCTATGGCGATACCCATGCGCGCGGGCTCGCCAACTACGAAGCGGTGATGGCGACCCTGCCTCGCATCGCCGGAAAGCCCGACGCTGCCGAGCGGCTTTCGAAGCTGCGCCAGGCGGCGCTGGCGGACGACAGCGGCAGCAAGCTCTGGGCCGCGACGGCGGAGTTGGCGCCTTAAGAGCCCTCGATCAGCGACTTGATCAGGTAGATCTCGAACTCGTGCGAGGCGACCAGCCGCCCCCAGCGCTCATCCGACATCCCCTTCACCCGCCAGGCGACCATCGTCAGCACCGATGTTCCGGACGCCGCGCCTACGCGCTCGCCCGGCAGGACCCTCGCCATGATGCGCGGGGTCAGCGCGTCGCGGTCCTTGCCGAGGTGATAGTCGATCGTGCCGCGTACCTTGTCGCCATCGATCCGGACCCAGGTGACCGAGCCATCGAAGATCGAGCTGCCCTCGACGAGCCCGCCCTCGTGCAGCACCGTCTTCCAGGTACCGAAGGACCAGCGGTCCATCGCCTTCGGGTCGGTCATGAAGGCGAAGGTGCGCTCGACCGAGGCCGAGATCTCGATCGACACCGCATGCGTGTTCGGATCGGGCATCGATGCCTCTCCTAGTCTGAGAAGCCGTAGTCGCGCTTGGCGGCTTCGCGCGTGACCAGGCCCGAAGCTATATCCGCCTCGATCTTCGCCCGCTCGCGCTTCCTCGGATCGCCGAGGCCGCCACCGCCGGGAAGCTCGACCACGAGCTTGTCGCCGGCCGGCACCATGTGCGTCGCCTTGGTCGCCAGGGCGTGGCCAGATCCGAGCTTCGCCGAACCCTTGCGCCCATCGGCACCGCCGTCGCGGCCACGCGGGGGGAAGCGCATGCGGTCGAAGGTCGCCGCCGAGATCGTGAACGGCGCCTCCTCGCTGTTGGCGATCTCGATCACCTGGCCAAGGCCGCCGCGATGCGTGCCCGGCCCGCCGGAGTCCGGCAGGTATTCCTTTCGCCAGAACACCAGCGGGCTCTGGTCCTCGGTGATCTCGACGGGGATGGTGCCGACGCCGCTCGGGAAAGCCGTGGTCGAGAGCCCGTCCTTGCCTGGTCGCGCGCCGACGCCGCCGAGGCCTACGTTCATCACGTTGAAGCGTGCCGCGTTCGCGACCTTGGCGTCGCCGGTCCGTCCATGCGCGCTTCCCATCGCCAGCACCCAGATGCTCCCGGCGCTTTCCGCCGGCACAGAGTCCGGCAACGCCTGCGCCAGGCAACCGAAAGCGATGTCGGGCAGCATCTGGCCGACGACGTGGCGCGCGGTCACCGGCGACGGCCGCACCGGGTCGACGATGGAACCCGCCTCGGCCAGCACCCTGAACGGTTCGAGCGAACCAGCATTGTTCGGCACCGCCGGCGCGATCGCGCATTTGAGGCCGAAGACGGTGTAGGCGTCGGTGTAGCACTTGGGCGAGTTGATACCGAAGATCGAGGCGGGCGAGCTTCCGGCGTAATCGACCGTGATCTCCCCGCCGCCGACGGTCATCTCGGCCTTGAGAAGGATGGGGACGTCGTAGCCGTCGAGGTTCATTTCGACCCGATAGCGGCCGTCCGGCACACGAGAGATCGCCTCGCGGGTCGCGGCCCGCGAATTGTCGATGATATGAACGGCGAGTTCCTCGATCGAGGCGAGATCGAACTCCGCCATCATCCCGACCAAGCGGTCGACTCCGACGTCGTTGCAGCTGACCAGGGAGAGGATGTCGCCGCGCACCTCGACCGGGTTCCGGCTGTTGGCGGTGACGATCGCCAGCACGTCCTCGTTGAGACCGGCCTTCGAACGAAGCCGAAGGTGCGGGATCAGCGTCCCTTCCTCGAACACCGAGCGGGCATCGGCCGAAAAGCCGATGCCGCCGACATCGACCATGTGGCAGGTGGAGGCGAACAGCGCGACCGCTTCGTCACCGATGAAGGCCGGCGTCACCACGACGAAGTCGAACAGGTGTCCGGTGCCGAGCCAAGGATCGTTGGTGACGAAGACGTCGCCCGGCTTCATCGTCGCGACCGGGAAGTGCTGCATGAAGTGGCCAACCGCGGCCGCCATCGTGTTGACGTGGCCGGGCGTACCGGTCACTGCCTGGGCCAGCATGCGGCCATCGAGATCGTAGACGCCTGCCGAGAGATCGCCCGCCTCGCGTGCCACATGGCCGAAGGCGGTGCGCAAGAGCGCCTGCGCCTGCTCCTCGACCACGGCGACGAGCCGGTTCCACATGACCTGCATGCGGATCGCCTTCAGCGAATTATCAGGCATCGCGTGCCTCCATGACGATGTCGCCGCGCGCATTGACCGCCGCGCCGAAGCTGGCCGGGACGATCGTCGTGGTCTCGTCCTCGACGATCACTGCCGGACCGTCGATCCCGACGCCGGGCCTGAGATCGGTCCGCGCATAGATCGGCATCTCGACCAGCTCGCCCTTGGCCGGCTCGTAGACCGGTCGTCGCCCTATCGGTGTCACGGTGGCGCTGCGCCTTACCGCCTCGATCTTCGCCGGCGGCTCCTGGACCGTCGACACCGTCACCGACCAGGTCACGATCTCGACGGCCATATCCGGCAGGTGCAGGCCGTATATCTGACGATAGCGGTCCTCGAACCGTTTCCTCAGGTCCGGCAGGTCGCTCCCGGCCAGCGGCCGGATCGGCAGGCTCATCGGCAGCTCGTGGCCCTGCCCGACGTAGCGAACGTCAACGAGGCGGGTTTCGGTCAGTGCCGCCTTGCCTGCTCCGGCCGCGACCACCGCATGCGCCTCGTCGCGCAGCGATGCGATCAGGCGGTTGGCCGCGCCCAGATCAGACTGAGCCAGCGGCACGCGCCAGCTCCGCACCACCTCGTAGGCGATCGGCGCGCGTAGAAACCCGATCGCCGAGCCGACGCCGGCCCCGACCGGGATCAGCACGCGCCCGATGCCGAGCTTCTCGGCGAGCCGGCCGGCATGCAGCGGCGCGCCACCGCCGAAGGCGACCATCGTGTAGCGGTCGATGACCTTGCCACGCTCGATCGCATGCACGCGCGCGGCATTTGCCATGTTCTCCTCGACGATCTCGGAGACGCCGGCTGCCGGCCAGTGGTCGCCGAGACCGAGTTTCGATCCGACATCGGCCGCGAGCGCGGCGTTCGCCTTGACCTTGTCGAGCGCGATGCGCCCGCCGGCGAAGCGTTGCGGATCGATGCGGCCGAGCGCCACGTTCGCGTCGGTCACCGTCGGCGCCTTACCGCCGCGGCCATAGCAGGCTGGGCCCGGATCGGCACCGGCGCTGTCAGGACCAACGGTGATCCGCTTCATCGCGTCGACGCGGGCGATCGAGCCGCCGCCAGCACCGATCTCCACCATCTCGACCACCGGGATGCGGACCGGAAGGCCGCTGCCCTTCATGTCGCGATAGATGCGGGCGACCTCGAAGCGCCGCGCGCGCTCGGGCTCGCCGTCGTCAAGCAGGCAGATCTTGGCGGTGGTGCCGCCCATGTCGAAGGCCAGTGTCGCCGGCAGAGCGCATTCGCGGGCGATCTGGCCGGCGAGGATCACGCCGCCGGCGGGGCCGGATTCGACCAGCCGGATCGGGAATCGCGTTGCATGGTCGAGCGTGGTGAGGCCGCCGCCCGACATCATCAGGAACAGCGGCGCCTCGAGGCCGATCGCATCCAGCCGCGTGCGCAGCCGGTTCAGGTAGCCTGCCATCATCGGCCGCACATAGGCATTGGCACAGGTGGTCGAGAACCGCTCGTATTCGCGGATCTCCGGGCAGACCTCGCT
>CAZZLX010000335.1:0-4891 GCA_964655235.1 uncultured Rhizobium sp. | reverse complement strand
GTCGCCCGCGTGGTGAAGGAGTTCGGCCGGCTCGACATCCTGGTCAACAACGCCGGCATGGGCGTCGCCGCCTCCGACCGCAAGACCGTCGACCAGTTCCGTCCCGAAGCCTGGGACATGCTGCTGAAGGTCGACCTCACCGGCGTCTTCCTGATGAGCCGCGAAGGTGCCGCGGCCATGGTGCCGAACAAGGCCGGCCGCATCATCAACATCGCCTCCGTGCTCGGCCTGGTGCCGATGCGCCTACAGAGTTCCTATGTCGCTGCCAAGGCCGGCGTCGTGAACCTCACGCGCTCGATGGCGCTCGAACTCGCCCCGCACGGCATCCTGGTCAACGGCGTCGCGCCGGGGTCGACCGCGACCGAGGATTGGAAGCGCTGGATCCACGACAAGGGCAGCGAAGCGAAGGACCTGCACGCTAAGCTGATGTCGCATATTCCGCTCGCGCGGCCCGCGACGACGCAGGAGATCGCCAACGCCGCGCTGTTCCTGGCGGCGCCCGAAAGCTCCTACATCACCGGACACATCCTGACCGTCGATGGCGGCTGGACCGCCGGTTTTTCCCGCGACTTCTGAAGGAGCGCGCCATGGCGACGAAGGCACGAACCGCGGCGAAGCCTGTAAAAGCCAAAACCGGCACGCTGCCCAAGGGGCTGGACAAGGCCGAGCTGCTGCGCATGTACGAGCAGATGGTGCTGCTCCGCCGCTTCGAGCTGGCGGCCCAGGTCGCCTGCCGCAAGGGCGAGACGCCGGGCTTTCTCCATCTCTACGTGGGCGAAGAGGCGACCGCGGTCGGCGTCTGCGCGCATCTGAAGCGGACCGACTGGATCACCTCGACCCATCGCGGCCACGGCCACGCGCTCGCCAAGGGCATGTCTCCGAACACGCTGATGGCCGAGCTCTACGGCAAGCGCGACGGCTGCTGCGGCGGCCGCGGCGGCACCATGCATCTCTACGACAGCGCGTCCGGCCTGTTCGGCACCAACGGCCTGGTCGGCGGCGGCCTGCCGTCGGCCGTCGGCGTCGGCATCGCCGCCAAGGTCAAGAAGAACGACGGGCTCGGCGTCGCCTTCTTCGGCGACGGCGCCACCAACCACGCGGCGTTCCACGAGTCGCTCAACTTCGCCGGCGTGCAGAAGGCACAGACCGTCTTCGTCTGCGAGAACAACCTCTATGCCACAGCGACGCCGCTTGCGATGGCGACGCTGAACCCGGAGATCGCGACCCGCGCCGCCGCCTACGGCATCCCGGGCGTCGCCGTCGACGGCAACGACGTGATCGCGGTCTGGCAGGTCATGAAGACCGCGGCCGAGCGCTCGCGGCGCGGCGACGGCCCGACGCTGATCGAATCCAAGACCTACCGCACTGTCGCCCATCACGAGGGCGATACCGTCACCGGCACCTACCGTACCCAAGCGGAAGTCGATACCTGGGCCAAGCGCGACCCGATCAGGATCCTCGCCGACCGCATGGTGAAGGAATTCAAGATCGCCAAGCCGGCCGATCTCGAGGAGATCGAGGCCAGGATCGACCGCATCGTGCAGGCGTCCATCGAGTTCGCCCGCAACTCGCCGGAGCCCGATCCCGCCACGGTCGATCGCCACATTTACGCGGAGCCGATCAATCCGCCGGCCGCCCTCGCCCTGCCGCCGTCGAACGTGCCGACCACGACGACGAGCTGGCTCGATGCGGTCCGCGACGGTCTCGCCGAGGAGATGCGGCGCGACCCGCACATCGTCTACTTCGGTGAGGGCACCGGCGAGCGCGGCGGAACCTTCGCCCACACCAAGGGCCTCTATCAGGAGTTTGGCGGCCATCGCATGGTGGATACGCCGATCTCCGAGCTGGGTTTCACCGGCGCCTCGCTCGGCGCATCCGCGATCGGCGTCCGCTGCATCGCCGACCTGATGTTCGCCGACTTCATCTTCGAGGCGGCCGGCCAGGTCGTGCTGCAGGCAGCCAAGCTCCGCTACATGAGCAACGGCCAGATGAGCGCGCCGATGGTGATCCGGGTCGGCGCCGGCGCCGTCCGCTCCGCCGGCCCGCACCACAGCGGCATGTATCACCCGATGTGGGCCCATGTGCCCGGCCTCATCGTCTGCGTTCCGGCCACCCCGGCCGATGCCAAGGGCCTGATGAAGACCGCGCTCCGCGCCGGCGACCCGGTGCTGATGCTGGAGCCCAAGGGCCTCTTCGCCACCAAGGGCGAGGTGCCGGCGGGCGATCATATCGTGCCCTTCGGCGTCGCCCGCATCGCCCGCGCCGGGATCGACCTCACCATCGCCGCCGCGGGCCAGATGGTGCACCGCGCGCTCGAAGCCGCCGAAATCCTCGCCGGCGAAGGCGTGTCCTGCGAGGTGATCGACCTTCGCACCATCCAGCCGCTCGATGTCGACACCGTCGCCGAGAGCGTGCGCAAGACCGGCCGCCTTCTGGTCGCCGACGAAGGCTGGTCGATGTGCGGCGTCGGCGCCGAGCTCGGCCAGGCGATGAACGAGCTCTGCTTCGATCATCTGGACGCGCCGGTCGCACGCCTCCACACCGACGCGATGACCCATCCTTTCGCGCCGATCCTCGAGAAGGCGATGCTGGTCGGCACCGAGCATGTCGTCGCCGGCGCCCGCAAGGTCATGTCGGGCGAGGCCCCTGCCCCGCGCCGGGCGCGCAGCGGTCTCCGCCACGGCACCGTGGCGACACCGGCACCTGTCGCCGCTGCTCCGGTATCGAAGCCATCGTCCGGCAACGGCGTCCATCCGCCCGCCGCTCCGAAGCCGGCCGTCGCCGGCGAGGCGATCACCATGCCCTTTGGCGACCTGACCGTCAGCGAAGGCAAGATCGTGCGCTGGCTGAAGAAGGTCGGCGATCCGGTAAAGGCCGGCGAGCTGGTGGTCGAGATCGAGACCGACAAGGCCGTGGTCGAGGTCGAGGCAACGGCGACCGGAAAGATCGCCCAGATCCTCGAACAGGCCGGCACCGTGGTGAAGATGGGGCAGCAGATCGCCGTGGTCTCGCCGGCCTGAACTAAGGAACGAACGATGCGCCTGCTGATGGTGAACTGGGGCTACGACGACGACGCGGTGATGGAGCGCGGCATGCTGGGCTCCGGTACGTCCATCGACCTCCGGCGCTGGACACCCGGCAAGGTCCAGCCGCTGAACGCCGTCGACTGCGCCTCGTATGACGCCATTATCAACTACTCCGCGGTCGAACAGATCGGTGCCGGGCCCGAGGCGTTCCCCAAGTGCCGGATCGTCGTCCGCTCCGGCGTCGGCTTCGACAACGTCGACCTCGCCGGCTGGGGCAAGCAGGGGGTGCCGGTCAGCAACGTGCCCGACTATGGCACCACCGAGGTCGCGGACCATGCCATCGCGCTGATGATGGCGCTGACCCGAGGCACCGCGACGTATCAGCAGATCCTTCGCCCAGACCCGGCCCAGGGCTGGCGCTTCGCCGCAGCGCCCCTCGTCAAGCGGCTGCGCGGCGCCACCTTCGGCGTGATCGGTCTCGGACGCATCGGCCTGGCGGCGGCGCTGCGCGCCCAGGCCTTCGGCATGAAGATCGTGTTCTTCGATCCCTATCTCTCGACCGGGACCGAGCTTTCCGCCGGCTTCGCCCGCGTGCATACGCTCGAAGAGCTGATGTCGGTCTCCGACGTGGTCAGCGTCCATGCTCCCCTGGCCGACGAGACGCGCGGCATGGTCGGACCGAAAGCCCTGATGGCCGCCAAGCCGGGGCTCGTGATCGTCAACACTGCGCGGGGGCCGATCGTCGACCTGGGTGCGCTCGGTGCCGCGATCCGCGCCGGCAAGGTCGGCGGCGCCGGCCTCGACGTGCTTCCGGCCGAACCGGCGGACGCCAACCACCCGCTGATCGCCGCCTGGATCAAGGGCGAGCCCTGGATCGAAGGGCGCCTCGTGCTCTCCCCGCACGCGGCATTCTACAGCCCGTCGAGCATCGAGGATCTCCGGCGCAAATCGGTCGAGGTGGTGATCGAGTACATCGAGAACAATCGCCTGCTGAACTGCGTCAACCCGCAGTTCCTGGAGAAGCGCGCATGACCGCGCTCCGCGCCGAGACCACGCGCGGACGGCCCTTCGCCAGCCCACTGTCGCGGCGGCTGGCGGCCCTGGCCGGCATCGACCTGGCGCGGGTGACCGGATCCGGGCCCGGCGGGCGCATCGTGCGCGCCGACGTCGAGGCGGCGGCGAAAGGCAGGATGCCGGCAGCCGCGCCGCCTGATCCGGCCGCTTCGGCGATCCCCGCCGTCCATGCCGAGATGCCGGGCATGCCGGCCTATGACGAGCTTCCGAACAGCAATGTGCGGAAGGTGGTGGCCAGGCGGCTCACGGAGTCGAAGCAGCAGGCACCGCATTTCTACCTTTCGATCGACTGCGAGATTGACGCGTTGCTCAAGCTGCGCGCCGAGCTCAACGCGGCCTCCGAAAAGGATGGCGTGAAGCTCTCGGTGAACGACCTGGTGATCAAGGCCGCGGCCCTGGCGCTCCGCAAGGTGCCGGCGGCGAATGCCAGCTACACCGAAGCGGCAATCCGCCGCTACAAGCACGTCGACATCTCTGTCGCCGTCGCCATTCCGGACGGACTGATCACGCCGATCGTCAGGAATGCCGATCACAAGGGGTTGGCGACGATCTCTGCAGAAATGAAGGACCTGGCGGCGCGTGCCCGCTCCGGCCGACTCAAGCCCGAGGAGTTCCAGGGCGGCACCTTCTCGATCTCCAACCTCGGCATGTACGGGGTCAAGGAATTCGCCGCCGTCATCAACCCGCCGCAGGGTGCCATCCTGGCAGTCGGCGCCGGCGAGCGTCGGCCTGTGGTCCGGGGCGACGCGCTCGCCATCGCGACCGTAATGACGGTGACGCTCTCGGTCGAC
>CAZZLX010000334.1:0-4899 GCA_964655235.1 uncultured Rhizobium sp. | reverse complement strand
TGATCCATGGCCCAGTCCTTCGACGTCGTCGTCATCGGCTCCGGCCCCGGCGGCTATGTCTGCGCGATCCGCGCGGCCCAGCTCGGCATGAAGGTCGCTTGCGTCGAGAAGCGCGCGACCCTGGGCGGCACCTGCCTCAACGTCGGCTGCATCCCGTCCAAGGCGCTGCTGGTCGCGTCCGAGAAGTTCCACGAGGCCCAGCATGGCCTCGGCGACTTCGGCGTCGACGTTAAGGGCGTCTCGCTCGATCTCGCGAAGATGCTTGGTCACAAGGACAAGGTGGTCGACGCGTCCGTCAAGGGCGTCGCCTTCCTGTTCAAGAAGAACAAGATCACGCACGTCGCAGGTTCCGGGAAGATCACAGCACCTGGCAGGGTCGAGGTCGCGCTGAACGCCGGCGGCACCGACACGCTGGAAGCCAAGCACATCATCATCGCCACCGGCTCGGAAGTGATGCCGCTCAAGGGCATCGAGATCGACGAGAAGCAGATCATCTCGTCCACCGGCGGACTGGTGCTGAACAAGGTGCCGAAGACCATGGTGGTCATCGGCGGCGGCTATATCGGCCTGGAGCTGGGATCGGTCTGGCAGCGCCTCGGCGCCCAGGTGACGGTGGTCGAGTTCCTCGACCGCATCACGCCCGGCATGGATGGCGAGGTCTCCAAGCAGTTCCAGCGGATCCTCGGCAAGCAGGGCCTCACCTTCAAGCTCTCGACCAAGGTGACCTCGGCCAAGGCCGGGAAGAACGGCGTGACGCTTACGCTCGAGCCCGCCGCCGGCGGTACGCCCGAGAACATGGACGCCGAAGTCGTGCTGGTCTCGGTCGGACGTCGTCCGTACACGCAAGGGCTCGGCCTGGACTCGGTCGGCGTCGCGCTCGACGAGCGCGGCCGCGTCAAGACCGACAAGCACTTCGCCACCAACGTGAAGGGCATCTACGCGATCGGCGACGTGATCGCCGGGCCGATGCTGGCGCACAAGGCCGAGGACGAGGGAGTCGCGCTCGCCGAGATTCTCGCCGGACAAGCGGGACACGTGAACTACGACGTGATCCCCGGCATCGTCTACACGTGGCCGGAAGTGGCCTCGGTCGGCAAGACCGAGGAGGAGCTGAAGGCCGCCGGGGTCGACTACAAGGCCGGCAAGTTCCCCTTCACCGCCAACGCGCGGGCGCGTGCCAACGGCATGACCGACGGCTTCGTGAAGATCCTGGCCGATGCCAAGACCGACCGCGTGCTGGGCGTGCACATCATCGGCGGCGAAGCCGGCAACATGATCCACGAGTGCGCAGTGGCGATGGAGTTCGGCGGCTCGGCCGAGGACATCGCGCGCACCTGTCACGGCCATCCGACCCTCAACGAGACGGTCAAGGAAGCGGCGCTCGGCGTCGCCGGGCGGGCGATCCACATCTAGATCGCCGGTTTTGGGCGAGGCAGGGGCCGCTCGATGCCGGCGCAGCTTCGTCTCACCGTCCTTCTTGTCCTCTCCTGCGTCGTCGGGCTCGGCGGCTTCGGCGCGTTCGCGACCGCGCTGCCGACGCTGATGAGCGAGTGGCGTCTCGGAAATGCCGAGGCCGGCTGGATCTCCGGCGCCTATTTCATCGGCTATGTCGGTGCGGTGCCGGTGCTGGTCGGGCTCACCGACCATGTCGACAGCCGCAAGATCTATCTCGTCGGGTGCGCCGCCGGCACCATCGGCGGACTGGGATTCGCGCTGTTCGCGACCGGATTCTGGTCGGCCGTGTTCTTCCAGGTCTTCGCCGGCGCCGGCCTCGCCGGGATCTATATGCCCGGGCTTCGCGTGCTCGGCGAGCGACTGCCGGAAGCGAAGCGGCTGCGCTCGGTCGCCTACTACACCTCGATGTTCGGCGTCGGCACGAGCTTCTCGTTCCTGACCGCGGGCCTGCTCGATGCGGCCTTCGGCTGGCGCTCGATGTTCCTCTGGGGCGGAACTGGATCCCTTCTTGCGGCGCTGCTGATGACCGCGGCGGTCTGGGCCCTGCCGGTCGTCATGGAGCGGAAGCCGCCGACCGGCCGTCACCCGCTCGACTTCCGGCCGGTTTTCACCAACCGGCCGGCGCTGGGATACATCCTTGCCTATGGCGGTCACTCGTTCGAGCTGTTCGCCGTCCGCGCCTGGATGGTCGCCTTCCTGCTTTACGCCTGGAGCCGCAGCTCGGACGAGGCAGCGGGGCTTGTCGTCTCGCAATGGGTCACGATCTGCATGCTCTCCGGCGTCGCGACCAGCATCCTCGGCGCCGAGCTCGCACGGCTGATCGGACGCATCG
The DNA here is from genome assembly GCA_964655235.1 of uncultured Rhizobium sp. Taxonomy (GTDB): domain Bacteria; phylum Pseudomonadota; class Alphaproteobacteria; order SHVZ01; family SHVZ01; genus SHVZ01. Next base: position 2,612 of record CAZZLX010000334.1, on the reverse strand, counting down.
CCCTCGTTCGCTGGATCGCCGGGACGTCCGCCGTCGTCGGCGTGGCGATGGGCCTCGCCACCTCGCTCCCGTTCTGGGTCGTGGCCGCGCTCATGTTCGTCTATTCGGCATTGATCGCGGCCGACTCCGGCACGATCACGACCGGCACGGTGGCCGAGGCGCGCCCGGATGAGCAGGGCGCGACGCTGGCGGTGCATTCGATGGTGGGATTCGCCGGCGGCATCGTCGGGCCGCCGCTGGCCGGCCTCGCGCTCGACCTCGGCGGCAACGCGTTGCCGGTCGGCTGGGCAATGGCGATGGCGGTCTGCGCCGCCGGATCCGCGATTGCCGCTATCGCGGTCGGCCTCGCGCCCCGCGTCAGCCGAAAAGCGAGTGGATAGCGTACCAGGCGCCGGCGGCGAAGGCGCCGAGGACGGCGACGACCAGCGCGACCGACACGACCGCGGTGATCGTCCCGAGGATCACGAACAGCCCGTCGCCGCCGATCAGCGCGAGCGCGAACAGCGAGATCGCGATCGCCGGCGGCTGGTTGCCGAGCACGATCGGGAGCGCCATCACGAACGCCAAGAAGGCGCAGACAGCGCCGATGCCGCGCTCGGCCGCGGCGCTCACGAGGAACGTCAGGCGCGGATGGATCAGCCGCTCGCCGCGCTCGAGCCAGGGCAGGGCCTTGTCGAGGATCCGGGCGAGGTCGGCGCGCGCGAAGGACTTGGATCCGAGCCAGCGCGGCAGCCACGGCCTCGGCCGCCCGAGCATCAGCTGGGCGGCGATCAGGATCAGGGGAATGCCGAAGACGGTCGAGATGCCGGGGATAGAGGAGATCGGCACCGCCATCGGCAAGGCCAGCATCAGCATCGCCAGCCCGTAGGCGCGATCGCCCAGCGCCTCGATCGCCTCGTCCAAAGTCAGCCGTTCGCCGGTCGCGGGATCGGTCAGCCGTCTCAGGACCGCGGCGATGGTCGCGCCGCGCTCTTCCGGGGTCACGACCGGGGATGCGCGGCGCGGTGGACCTCGAGCAGCTTGGTGAGGTCGACCTTGGTGTAGCGCTGGGTCGTCGCCAGCGAGGCGTGGCCGAGCAGCTCCTGGATCGCGCGGAGGTCGGCGCCTTCGGCCAGCAGATGCGTGGCGAAGCTGTGGCGGAGCGCATGCGGCGTCGCCGAGTCGGCGAGTCCGAGCCCGCGACGGAGCTTCGCTACCACCCCTTGGACCAGCCTCGGGTGCAGCGGGCCGCCGCGTGCACCCAGGAACAGCGCGCCGTCGGGTCCGGGGTTGTGCGGGCACATCGCCACATAGGCGGAGACAGCTTCGGCGACGATCGGCAGGATGGGCACCGCGCGCGTCTTCCGGCCCTTGCCGAGGACGGTCAGCGTGCCTTCCTTGACCGGTGCCTCGCGCCGCGTGATCGCCAGCGCCTCGCCGAGGCGAAGCCCCGCGCCGTAGAGAAGCGCCATGACGGCGGCGTCCCGCGCGCCATGCCAGGGCTCGGTGCCCTCGGTCTCGGCGGCGTCGAGCAGCTCAGAGGCTTCAGGGATGGACAGCGCCTTCGGCACCGGCTTCGGCAGCTTAGGCGTCCTGACCGATCCGATCGCGGCATTCTCGGCGAGCCCGCGGCGGGCGAGGAAGCGGAGGAAGTTGCGGACCACCGATAGCGAGCGTGCGACCGAGGACTTGGCCCGCCCGCGCGCCTGCTCGGAGGCCAGGAAGGCGCGGAAGTCCGCCGGCCTCAGGCCCGCAAGATCGTCGAGGCTAGCCTCGTTGCCGAGATGGCCCGTCAGGAATCCCAGAAAGAGGCCGATGTCGCGATTATAGGCGTCGAGCGTGTGAGGGGAGGCCCGCTTCTCGTGCGCGAGCCAGGCGCGCCAGTCGTCGACCGCGCGCGCGACGCTCAGATCGCCGGCTCCAGCCATGCGCGCACCGAAATCTCGAAAGCGCGTGCGAGGAACGCGAGTAGGTCCGTTCCCTGGCTCGGATGGAACGTGCTCTCGCGGCGCGAGCCGAAGGCGATCAAGCCGACCGGCGCCTCGTTGGAGACCTTGATCCGGACCAGCGCATCCGAACGCACGAGGCCGGCGCCGGCGCCGAAGACCTCGATCTCGCCCTGGCCTTCTGGCCGGAGCCGCGTGTCGCGGCCCTCGCCGATCAGGTGGTCGATCGATCCGGCCGGAAGACGCTGGATCCCGGCGACATGGCCGGCGGTGACCTTGGGGTCGGCCGCCTCGACCGCGACCGAGACCACGTCGAGATCGAGGATCATCGCCATGTCGTGGGTCACGGTATGGATCAGGTGCTCGAGGCTCGGCGCCTCGATCATCGCCAGCACCGCCGAATGCACGCGGCCCTGGGTCTGAAGGTTGACGCGGTTGGTCGCGATCAGCTTCCGCTGCGTGGTCTTGAGCCGAGCGAGCTCGCTCCGCATGCGCTCGAGCATGACCTTCTGCAGGTCGACGACGCTCTCGCCGACCTCGCGGCCGGGGGCGGCCAGCAGCAGGACGGCGTCCGGATTGTTGGTCAGGAAGTCCGGGTGACGGCGCAGATACTCCATCACCTGGACTGCATCGAGCGCTTCGCTGGGGCGGGCGGTGGACATCAGAGGATCGACTGTCCGGTCTTCT
>CAZZLX010000333.1:0-4899 GCA_964655235.1 uncultured Rhizobium sp. | reverse complement strand
GACGCGGCGAAGATCGTCGTAGCCGACCTCCTTCCGCGGGCGGCCGAAATGCTTCTCGAGGTCGACCATCACCGCGCGGCCCTGGAGGCCGTGGACCGCGAAGTTGTGGATGCCGAGCGCGCGGGCTTCCGAGCCTTCGAAGGAGTCCCAGGAGATGCCTCCGGGCTTCGCCTCGGGCGCGACCACGTCGGTGCCGGCGCGGAAGCCGTTGTAGTAGACGAGCTCGGGCACGCCGTCGCCGTCGGCGTCGAACTCCTGGCCGACATGAGCGAAGGAATCCCACTGCGTCGAATACTGCGTGTGCAGCAGCACCGCGTCGTCGGAGACGACGTCGACCCAGTCGGGGTTCTCGCGGCGGAAGGGATAGTTGTAGTTGGCGAGGCCCCCGCGGATCGTGGCGTAGCGCTTCGGCGGATGCCGGCGCGGGTTCAGCACGTTACCGCCCGGAAGCTCCAGCGGCAGCGAGAGGCAGAAGGTCTTGCCTTCCTTCACCTCCGCGATGCCTTCCCTGACCTTCTCCGGCGTGATCAGGTTCAGCCGGCCAAGCTGGTCGTCGGGGCCGAAATCGCCCCAGGTCGATCCTTCCGGACGCCGCTTCCATCGTGCCATGTGCGCCTTCCCTCCCGAGCGGCGGCAAGGGTCTCAGAGCCCGTCGCCGCGGGCAAGGCTTTCGCGTATCGTTTCGCGACCCAGCGTGCCTTCCAAGGACCGTCCATGACCCGTCGCGCCGCCGATCTTCTCGTCGACTGCCTCGTCGCCCACGGCGTCGACCGCGTCTTCTGCGTCCCGGGCGAGAGCTACCTCGCGGTGCTGGACGCGCTGGTCGATTGCGAGGAGATCGACGTGGTGGTCGCGCGTCACGAGGGCGGCGCCGGCTTCATGGGCGTGGCCGACGCCAAGCTGACGATGCGCCCGGGCGTGGTCTTCGTCAGCCGCGGGCCCGGCGCCACCAACGCCTCGATCGCGGTTCATGTGGCGCAGCAGGACGCGGTGCCGTTCGTGCTGTTCATCGGCCAGATCGAGCGCAAGGACTTCGGCCGCGGCGCCTTTCAGGAGGTCGACTACGTCCAGACCTTCGGCGACATGGCCAAGCATGTCGAGGTCGTGATGGACGGCGAGCGCGTGCCGGAAGCGATCCGCCGCGCCTTCCATCTGGCGCAGTCGGGCACGCCGGGCCCGACCGTCGTCGTGCTTCCCGAGGACATGCTGCTGGACCAGGTGACCGCGGGGGTGCTGGCGCCGAAGCCGGTGGCGGCAGCGCATGCCGATGCCGAGACGATCGCCGAGGTCGCGGCGAAGATCGCGAAGGCCGAGCGGCCGGCGGTGATCGCCGGCAGCCTGCTGCGCGGCGACGACGGGCGCGCGGCGCTGGTGAAGCTCGCCGAGGCGTCGGAAACGCCGGTCATCGCCTCCTTCAAGCAGCAGGACATCTTCCCGAACACCCATCGCCTCTTTGGCGGCCACCTCGGCTACATGGCGCCGGAGGACCAGGTGAGGCTGGTCGGCGAGGCCGACCTGCTGGTCGCGATCGGCACCCGCATGGGCGATGTGACCAGCCAGGGCTATCGCCTGCCGATGCAGGGCCAGGAGCTGGTGCATGTGTTTCCGGACCCGGCGGTCGCCTCGATCGCCGCCGATCCGGTCGCCTTCACGCAGGCGCTCGCCAAGGCTATGCCGCGGCTCTCCAACGCCAGGACCGACACGCGGGCCAAGTGGATCGAGCGGCTGCATGGCCGCCACGCGAAGCAGGCGGTGTGGACACAGGTCGAGGCCAAGGACGGCGTCGTCTTCGGCCATCCGACCGTGGCGCTGATCGACCAGCTGCCCGACGACGCGATCCTGGTCATGGACGCCGGCAACTTCTCCGGCTGGGCGCACCGGCACTTCCCGTTCTCCGGCCGTCACAAGCTGCTCGGCGTCATCGCCGGCGCGATGGGCTTCGGCATGCCGGCGGCGGTCGCGGCGTCGCTTCGATATCCCGACCGGCCGGTGGTGGCGCTGATCGGCGACGGCGGTTTCCTGATGACCGGCACCGAGCTCGCGACCGCCGTCCGCCACAAGACCCGATTCGTCGCGATCGTCTCCAACAACGGCAGCTACGGCACGATTCGCCTGCACCAGGAAAAGCACTACCCCGGCCGCATCAGCGCTACCGAGCTCGTGAACCCGGACTTCGCCGCCCTCGCGCGCTCGTTCGGCGCGACCGGGCTGAACCTGACGCAATCCGCCGACTCAGCCCGGATTGTCGCCGAGGCGCTGGCGGCCAAGGGACCGGCGGTGATCGACGTCCGCTCCAGCCTCGAGCACATCTCGGCCTTCACGACGCTGAGTGCGCTGGCGCCGGCCAAGTAACCGCTGCTAGCCTTCGCCTCATGCGCCTGATCGCGGCCCTCCTGGTGCTGCTCGCGCTCCCGGCCTCGGCCGCCGAGCGTTTCACGGGTGATGCCGCCTCGATCTCGGCAGGCGCCTACATCGACTCGAAGCTGGGCTACCCCGCCGGCTACACGCCCGGCCGGCTCGCGATCGATTATGTCGCGGTCTATGGCGGCGGCTTCCTAACCCAGGTCCGCTTCACGCCGAGCAACGGCCACCAGGTGCTGCTTGGCAAGGGCCTCAACGAGCAGAAGGCGAGCGGCGCCGTCTGCGCCGACTTCCGCATCATCGTCGAGAAGTTCACGTCCGAGAGCCTGGAGAGGCTCGAGCGCGACAGGTCCGGCGTTCGTCTCGACGTCGCGACCGTCGACACGGTCAGCGGCGTGATCTGCCGGCTCACGCCGAAGGACATCTCGGTCGAGATCGCCGAGGTGAAGCTTGAGCTGCCGGCCGGCTGGGCCGCCTTCGCCTCTCCCTTCGCGGTCCAGGGCGGCGCCTCGATCGGCGGCGGGATCTAGCCCTTCGCTTTGGCGAGCAGCTCGCGTTCCTTCTCTCGCTTGAGCGCGGTGCCCTGCGGCGGCGTCTTCTCGCCCTTCCACCAGGCGAGTGTGTCCTTCGCGGTCTCGGCGAAAGACCGGTAGCGCAGGCCCGCAGCGATCGCCTTGGCGTTCGAGATCGAGGCGAACAGCGGCCGCTTCTCGGATTCCGGCAGCCACAGCGGCATCTCGGTATAGGGCACGACGCCGTTGTCGGTGAGCAGCTTGGGCTCGACCCAGGTGAGCTTGGCGTTGGAGCCGATCGCCTTCTGGATCTGGTCGAGCATGTCGCCCATGCTCATCTTGGCCTCGGGCCCGGTCGCGTTGTAGGTGCCGCCGGCCTTCTTCTCGACCATGGAGACGATGAAGGCGGCGAGGTCGCGGACGTCGATGAACTGCACCAGCCGTTCCTTGGGACCGGGCGCCAGAACCTCGCCGCCCTCGTTGAGGCGCGTCGGCCAGTAGGTGAAGCGGTTGGTGTGGTCGCCGGGGCCGACGATCAAGCCCGGCCGGATGATCAGCGTGCCGTCGCCATAGACCGCCTTCGCCGCGTTCTCCGCCAGCACCTTGAGCGCGCCGTAGTCCTTGCCGTCGCGGACCTCGTGGTCCGGGGTCTCGGTCCTGGCCAGGTCGAAGCTCTCGTCGATCGCCGGGCTCGGCCGCCAGTCGGCATAGACCGAGATCGTCGAGACGAAGCAGAAATGCGGGACCGTTCCCTTCACCGCTTCGGCCAGCATCCGCACGTGGCGATGGAAGTAGCCCGAGACGTCGATGCAGGAGTCGAACTTCCGGCCTTTCACCACCGAGACGTCGACGGTGCGATCGGCGGTGAGGCGCTCGACGCCGGGAAACAGTCCCTGGCCGGACTGACCGCGATTAAGCAGCGTCACCTTGTGGCCGCGCTTGAGCGCGGTCTCGACGATGTGGCGGCCCACGAACTGGGTGCCGCCGGCAATCAGCAGGTCCATCTTGAGAGGCTCCTGACTAGAGGATCAGAATTGCGCGGAAATCGTTGACGTTGGTGAGGGTGGGACCCGAGACGACCAGGTCGCCGAGGCTCGAGAAGAACCCGTAGCCGTCATTGTCGGCGAGGCGCGCCTTGGCGTAGAGGCCGAGCTTCTCCGCGCGGGCCAGCGTGTCCGGCAGCAGCAGCGCGCCGGCATTGTCCTCGCTGCCGTCGATGCCATCGGTGTCGCAGGCGATGGCGGAGATGCACGGATCGCCGCCGAGCGCCACCGCCAGCGCCAGCAGGAACTCCGCGTTGCGGCCGCCACGGCCCTTGCCCCGCACGGTGACCGTTGTCTCGCCGCCTGAAAGGAGTACGACCGGCGGCTTCGCGGGCAGGCCGTGCAGCGCCGCCGAACGGGCGATGCCGGCCATGACTTTGGCGACCTCGCGGGACTCGCCTTCGAGCGCGTCGCCGAGGATCACCGGCGCGATGCCGGCGGCACGCGCGACCTCGGCGGCGGCTTCGAGCGAAGCAAGCGGGCGGGCGATCATCGTGTAGCGCGAGCGTTCGAGCCGCTTGTCGACTGCTTTCGGCGTCTCGTCGGTCGCGGCTGCGAAGCGCCGTGCGATGCTGTCGGGCGGAATGATCGCGTACTTCTCCAGCACCGCGCGCGCGTCCGCATAGGTGGTCGGGTCGGGGACGGTCGGGCCGGAGGCGATGACTGCCGGGCTGTCGCCGGGGACGTCGGAGATCGCCAAGGTCACGACCTCGGCCGGGAAGGCCCTCGAGGCCAGGCGGCCGCCCTTGATGGCGGAGAGATGCTTTCGCACCGTGTTCATCTCGTCGATCGCCGCACCCGACTTGAGCAGCGCCGAGGTCACCGCGCGCTTGTCATCCAGGCTGACGCCATCGGCCGGCAGCACCAGAAGCGCCGAGCCGCCGCCCGAGATCAGCGCCAGCACGAGGTCATCGCTGGAGAGGTTCTTCACCGAATCCAGGATGCGCTGCGCCGCCGCGCGGCCCTTGGCATCGGGGACCGGG
>CAZZLX010000332.1:0-4910 GCA_964655235.1 uncultured Rhizobium sp. | reverse complement strand
TCGGTGTGAGCGCGCTGGCGCTCGTGCTGGCCGTTTCGCCCGCCTTTGCGCAAAAGAAAGGCGGCGACATGATCGTCGGCGTTACCTCGCCGCCGCCGCTGACCGATGCGCAGGCCTCGACCGCCGAGGCGACCCGCAACATCTCGATGCACTGGATCGAGACCCTGTTCGCCCGCGACCAGGGCGCCAACCCAATCCCGGATCTCGCGACCGGTGTCGAGATGTCGCCGGATGGTCTCACCTACGTGTTCACGCTCCGCCAGGGCGTGAAGTTCCACAACGGCCAGGAGATGACGTCGGCCGACGTGAAGGCTTCGCTCGAGCGCTACAAGCGCGTCGGCGGCGCCTCGCTCACCCTCGCCGCGGTGAACTCGATCGAGGCCACCGACAAGTACAAGGTCACGCTCAAGCTAGCCAATATCTTCCCCGGGTTGATCTCGATCCTCAGCGCACCCGGCGCGCCGATCGCGATCTATCCGGAGTCCGAGGGCCAGAAGGAGCGTGACAAGGTCGCCTATATCGGCACCGGACCGTTCAAGTGGGCTGAGTACAAGCCCGACAGCCACGTCAAGCTGGTCCGCAACGACGACTACACGCCGAACAACAACTACCAGAAGCGCGACGGCTTCGGCGGCAAGAAGACCGCGTACTTCGACAGCGTCACGATCCGCTTCATTCCCGAGGGCGGCGCCCGCACGGCCGCGCTCGAGACCGGCGAGATCCAGGCCGTCGACATCCTGCCGCCTCCGGCGGCGAAGCGGCTCAAGGGCGACGCCAAGATCAAGATCTACGAAGCCACGCCCTGGCTGCTCAACCTGATCGTCTTCAACGCCGGCGACGGCCCGATGCAGCAGCAGAAGCTGCGCCAGGCGGTGCTGGCGGCGCTCGACATGGAAGAGATCCTGGCGATCGCGGGCGAGGGCAACTACAAGCTTCAGTCCGCTTGGCAGTATCCGGGATCGGTCTACCACACCGGCGATCTCGGCATGGACAAGTACAACGTCAAGAACATCGCCTTGGCGAAGCAGCTGGTCCAGGAGTCGGGCTACAAGGGCGAGGAGATCATCTTCCTCACCGACTCGACCATCAAGAACCACAACGAGACCGCGGTGGTTGCGACCGAGCAGCTCAAGAGCAAGCTCGGCCTCAACGTGAAGCTCCAGGTCGTCGACTGGCCGTCGGCCTCCTCGAAACGCCTGCAGCCGACCGGCTGGCACATGTGGACCGTTGGCTTCGGTGTCGAGCCCTACGAAGGCCCGATCAACGTGATCGGTCTTTCGACGAAGCAGAACAACGCCATGGGTGCTCAGTTCAAAGCCGATCCGGAACTCGCGGCCGCGGACAAGCTGTTCAACTCCTCGCTCAAGCTCGAGGACCAGAAGAAGGCGGTCGTCGACTGGACGAAGCGCATGTACGAGTGGGTGCCGGCGATCAACACCGGCGCGATCGGTCGCTATCAGGCGACTGTAGCCAAGGTCCAGAACTACGAGCCGAACCGCATCCCGCGCATGTGGGACGTCTGGTTCAACTAAGCTCGAAAGCGCCGATTCGCGGCCGGCAGGAGCGATCCTGCCGGCCGTATTCTTTTGCGGCCGGGTTTCACCGGCTCCCGCCGCGATCTGACGGTCGGGTAATCTTGCGCCAGAATGGCGCACTCACGATCAGCCCAACCGATATGACCGCATCCTCGCGACAGAGCATTTGATGCCGGCCTTCAAGGCGCCTGAGACCGGCAACGTGATGCTCGGCATCGCGCTGGCGCTTTCGGCCAACGCGGTCTTCTCGTTCCAGGACGCGGTGGTGAAGTGGCTGGTCGCCGACTACGCCGTCCTGCAGATCCTGTTCATTCGCAGTCTCGCGATCGCGCTCGTGGCGCTCGTCGCTTACCGAAAGAAGGCCGTCATCGGCCTGGTCAAGAGCCGCCACAAGCCCGCGCTGATGCTGCGCGCCGCGTCGATGGTGATCGCCTGGCTCTGCTACTACACCGCGGCACGCTCGCTCGTGCTCGCCGATCTGGTGACGCTCTATTACGCCGCACCGCTGATCATCACGGTGATGTCGATCTATATCCTCGGCGAGAGCGTGAACGGCGCGCGCTGGGTCGCGGTGTTCGTCGGATTGGCCGGTGTGATCGTCGCCGCAAACCCGACGGGCCGGCCCGATCTCCTGCCCGCTGGTCTGGTGCTCATCGCCGCCTGCCTCTGGGCCTGGGCGAACATCCTGATGCGCCAGATCTCCGCCAGCGAGTCGACCGAGGTGCAGATGCTGTTCACCGGGCTCGCCTTCGTCGTCGCCTGCGCGCCGGCGCTGCCCTGGATATGGGTCACGCCCCCGCCGCTTACGCTGGCCCTGATGGCCGGCATCGGCGCCTTTGCCGCGATCGGCCAGTACCTGATGTACGAAAGCGTGCGGCATGCGCCGGCCTCGGCGGTCGCGCCGACCTCATACACCTCGCTCGGCTGGGCGTTCCTCTGGGGCTGGGTGATCTGGAGCGACATCCCGGAGCCGACCGTGTTCGCTGGCGCCGGCCTCATCCTGCTCGGCAGCATGATCGTGGTCGGCTCGGAGTGGCGGCGCATGCGCCGGCGCCGCGTCGCCGGGAATGGAGTATGATCGTGTAACCGAAGGGGGCAGGCATGGCTAAGCGCATCCGGTTCCTTCTTGCGTTCCTGTTGCTTCTCGCAGGATTTGACGTTGGCGCCGCGGAACGGGTCGATGTGACCCTCGTACTCGCCGCCGACGTCTCGCGCAGCGTCGACGAGGAAGAGTTCCGCCTGCAGCGCGAAGGCATCGCCACTGCGATCACCGACCAGAAGGTCCTGAACGCGATCCGCTCCGGCCTCCATGGCCAGATCGCTATCTGCTTCGTCGAGTGGTCGGGGGTCGGCCAGCAGCTCGTCGTCACCGACTGGGCCCTGATCCGCGATCTCGCCTCGGCCCAGGCGGTCGCGAAGATCGTCCGCAGTGCGCCGCGCTCGTTCTACGGCTCGACCGCGATCGGATCGGCGATCGATTTTTCGATGCGCCAGCTCGCGCGTGCCGATTTCGTGCCGGAGCGGAAGGTCATCGACGTCTCGGGAGACGGCACCAATGTGAGCGGACCCTCGGTCGCCGCGGCCCGCGACGCTGCGGTCGAGTCCGGCATCACGGTCAACGGGCTCGCGATCCTGAGTGCGATCCCGAACCCCTTCAATCCCGACCACACGCACCCGCCGGGCGGGCTCGAGGAGTACTACCGGAAGAACGTGACCGGTGGCCCGGGCTCCTTCGTGACGGTGGTAGAAGGATTCCAAACCTTCGCCGAGGCGATGATCAACAAGCTGATTCGCGAGATCGCGGCGCTCCCTTGAGGCTGGTTCGCGGGCGGTCGGGCGAGGTTGCCGATAGGGTCGGCCCGTCCTAGGCTCGCCTCGTTTCTTCCCGCCGCCGTCCTGATCCCGAGGTCCCGATGAAGCTGAGTCGCCCGGTGCTTGCGCACGAGGAGATCGTCGCGCGTGACGGCATGGTCACCGCCCAGCATCCGCTCGGCGCGCGTATTGGCGTCGAGGTCCTGCAGAAGGGCGGCAATGCGATCGACGCCGCGGTCACCACCGCCTTCGCGATGGGCGTGCTGCAGCCGCTAATGAACGGCATCGGCGGCGTCGGCAACATGGTGCTGCACTTCGCCGACGGCGACGCCAAAACCGTCTACTACGGCACCAAGGCGCCGGGCCTGGCACGCGCGGACATGTACGAGCTCGAAGCCGGGCAGAGCGAGATCTGGGGCGGCGGCATGAACCTCGCCAAGAGCTACGCCTGGCCGAAGGTCAAGAACCGCGCCAACGATCGGGGCCACAGCTCGATCGGCGTGCCCGGCGCGGTCGCGGGCCTCTGCCTCGCGCTCGAGAAGTTCGGCACGATCGATCTCAAGGATGCGCTCAAGCCGGCGATCCGGCTAGCGGAAGAGGGCTTCGCGGTCGGTCATCACTTCACGCTGGCGCTGACCGCGGACCGCGAGACCTTCCTGATGTTCCCCGGCACCGCGCCGATCTACTACCCGGGCGGCTATCCGATCCCGGTCGGCGGCAAGTTCGTGCAGAAGGACCACGCGCGCACGCTGCGCCTGATCGCCAAAAACGGGCCTGCTGGCTTCTACAAGGGCGAAGTCGCCGAGATGCTCTCGGACGACAACGCCAGGAACGGCGGCACGCTGCGCGCGGCGGATCTCGCCGCCTACAAGGCGCAGATCCTCGAGCCGATCCGCGGCCGCTACAAGAACGTCGACCTGATCGGCATGCCGTTCCTGACCGCAGGCCCCACGGTCATGGAGGCGCTGCACATCCTCGACCACTTCGATCTCAAGAAGCTCGGCTGGGGCAAGCCCGAGTCCCTGCATCTGGTCGCCGAGGCGATCCGCATGGCCGGCGCCGACCGCTTCACCTACATGGGCGATCACCCGGACGCGCCGCTCGACATGCTGGTCGACAAGGACTACGCGGCCTCGCGCGCCGAGGTGATTTCGCGCAGGAAGCGGGCGGAGCCGCTGCCGGGTGATCCCTGGGAGGTCGCGGGCCGTCCGCGTCCGAAGAATTTCCCGGGTCCTGCGCGCGGCGGCAAGGACGACGGCACCACGCATCTGACCGTCATCGATACCAAGCGCAACGCGGTTTCGCTGACCCAGACCAATGTCGGCTACTCGGGCGTGGTGACGCCCGGCGTCGGCGTCATGATGAACAACGCGATGAGCTGGTTCTGCCAGGTGCCGGGCACGATCAACTCGGTGCGCGGTGGCGCGTTCGGCTGCAACAACATGAGCCCGATGATCCTGACGAGCCGCGGCAGGCTGAAGGCAGCGCTCGGCGCCTCGGGCGGCCGGCGCATCTGGTCGGCGATCGTCCAGGCCGTGGTCAACCATGTCGAGCACGGCATGT
>CAZZLX010000331.1:0-4954 GCA_964655235.1 uncultured Rhizobium sp. | reverse complement strand
ACCCGAATACTTCATGACGTGGCGCAGCCGATGGATGCCGTCGCGCTGCACCAGCCCCATGGTGCCGGCGTAGTAGTATGGCCATACCGTCTCCGACCCGTACTTGGCGGTCGCGGCCTTGAAGGCGTCGGCCACCCGGTCGAGCGCCTCGTCCCAGCCGATCTCCTTGAACTGGCCGGCGCCCTTAGGCCCGGTGCGCAGCAGCGGGACGGTCAGCCGGTCCCGGTGATGGACCCGCTCGGCGTAGCGCGCGGTCTTCGCGCAGACGACGCCGGCCGTATAGGAGTTCTCGCGGGCGCCATGGACCCGGCCGATAGTGCGGGCGTCCAGGCGCTCGACCTCGAGCGCGCAGGTGCTCGGGCAGTCATGCGGGCAGACCGACGGGACAATGTCGAGAGGCATGGTCGAAAGCGCGCTGGAGCGGGGACGGCCCCTACCATAGCGATGTCCTGGCCGTTTTGACAGCTTGACCCCGTCTTTGGGTCGGCCCAAGAGTGCCGGCCATGACGGAGACGGTCGACGCGGTGGTGGTGGGCGCCGGCGTGGTCGGGCTGGCGATCGCACGCGCGCTGGCCCTTGCCGGGCGCGAGGTGATCGTGCTGGAGGCAGCCGACTCGATCGGCACCGAGACCTCGTCCCGCAACTCCGAAGTGATCCATGCCGGGATCTACTACCCGCCGGGCAGCCTCAAGGCGAAGTTCTGCGTCGAGGGACGTGACAAGCTCTACCGCTTCGCCGCCGCGCACGGGGTGCCGCACCGCCAGTGCGGCAAGCTGATCGTCGCGACCGACGAGTCGCAGCGTCCGGGCATGGCGAAGCTCAAGGAGATCGCGGCGAAGAATGGCGCCGGCGACCTTGCCTGGCTTTCGGAAGCCGAGGCGAAGGCGATGGAGCCGAACCTCGCCTGCATCGGCGCGCTGCATTCGCCGAAGACCGGCATCGTCGACAGCCACGCCTTCATGCTGGCGCTCCAGGGCGACGCCGAGGCCCATGGCGCGATGCTCGCGTTCCTCTCGCCCGTGATTGGCGGCCATGTCGGCCACAACTCGATCGAGATCCAGGTCGGCGGGGCCGAGCCGATGCGGCTTCGCTGCAGGACGCTGGTGAACTCCGCGGGGCTTCATGCGCAGAAGCTCTCGCGCGCGCTCGACGGGCTGAATGCCGAGACGGTGCCGCCGGCTTATCTCGCCAAGGGCAACTACTATGTGCTGACCGGCGTGAAGCCGCCGTTCTCGCGGCTGATCTATCCGGCGCCCGAGCAGGCCGGGCTCGGCATCCACGTGACGCTCGATCTCGCCGGCCAGATGCGCTTCGGCCCCGATGTCGAGTGGGTGAACGAGATCGCCTACGACGTCGATCCGAAGCGCGCCGACGTGTTCTACGCCGCGATCCGCACCTACTGGCCGGAGCTTCCCGACGGTGCGCTGTCGCCGGGATATTCGGGCATGCGCCCCAAGCTGCAGAAGCCGGGCGAGCCGGCGAAGGACTTCCTGGTCCAGGGCCCGCGTGAGACCGGCATCCCGGGCCTCGTCAATCTCTACGGCATCGAGTCGCCCGGGCTGACCTCGTCGCTGGCAATCGCCGACCATGTGGTGGACCTGCTCAAGTGCTGAAGCGCGCAGCGAGCTACGAGGCGCTCGCCGGCGGATTCCGCTGGGACATTCCGGTCCGCTACAATCTCGGCGTCGACATCTGCGACAAGCACGGCGACGATGCGCTTGCGCTGATCCACGAGCGCGAGGACGGCCAAGTCGAGCGATGGCGCTTCGGCGACGTGCGCCGCCACGCCAACAAGCTCGCGAACCTGCTGCGCGCCGCGGGCCTCGCCATCGGCGACCGCGTCGGCATCCTGCTGCCGCAGCGGCCCGAAACGGGTTTCGCCCATGTCGCCTGCTACAAGGCGGGCCTGGTCGCGATCCCGCTGTTCACGCTGTTCGGCGAGGATGCGCTCGCCTTCCGCCTTGGCGATGCCGGTGCCAAGGCCGTCGTCACCGACATGGCCAGCCTCGCCAAGCTGGCGCCGATCCGCGACCGACTGCCGGATCTCAAGCTGGTGCTGGTGGTCGACGCGGCAAAGGACGGGCAGGGCTTCACCGCCCTGACGCCGGCGCTGGCGAAGTCATCCGACGCCTTCACGTCGGTCGACAGCGCCGCCGACGATCCGGCGCTGATCATCTACACCTCGGGCACGACCGGGAATCCGAAGGGCGCGCTGCATGCCCATCGCGTGCTGCTTGGCCATCTGCCCGGCGTCGAGTACCCGCACGAGTTCTTCCCGCAGGCCGGGGATCGGTTCTGGACGCCGGCCGACTGGGCGTGGATCGGCGGGCTGATCGACGTGCTGCTGCCGTCCTGGCATCACGGCGTACCGGTGGTCTCGCGCCGCTTCGCCAAGTTCGATCCGGACGAGGCCTTTGCCTTCATGGCGCGGCATGAGGTGCGGAATGCCTTCCTGCCGCCGACCGCGCTCAAGCTCATGCGTCAGGTCGAGAGCCCGGCGCGTCATGGTGCCAAGCTCCGCAGCATCGGCTCGGGCGGCGAGAGCCTGGGCGCCGAGCTGCTCGACTGGGGCCGCGCCACCTTCGGGCTCACGATCAACGAGTTCTACGGCCAGACCGAATGCAATCTGGTCGTCGGCAACTGCGCCTCGCTGGTCGATGTGAGGCCTGGTGCGATGGGCAAGCCGATCCCCGGCCACGATGTCCGCATCGTCGATGCAACGGGCGGCGAGAAGCCGCGCGGCGAGGTCGGCGAGGTTGGGATCCGCCGCGGCGATCCGGTGATGTTCCTCGGGTACTGGAACAACCTGCAGGCGACCGCGGCGAAGTACGCGGGGGCGTTCCTGCTGACCGGCGACCTCGCGCGCCAGGACGAGGATGGCTACATCTGGTTCGTCGGCCGCTCCGACGACCTCATCACCACCGCCGGCTATCGGGTCGGCCCGGTCGAGGTCGAGGAGTGTCTGCTCAAGCATCCGGCGGTCGCGCTTGCCGCGGTCATCGGCGTGCCGGACCCGATCCGGACCGAGAGCATCAAGGCGTTCCTGGTGCTGAAGCCCGGCCGCAGCGGCGATGCCGCGCTCGCACGCGAGATTCAGGAGTTCGTGAAGACCAAGCTCGCCGCGCACGAGTATCCGCGCGCGGTCGAGTTCGTGGACTCGCTGCCGATGACGACCACCGGCAAGATCATGCGCCGCGAGCTGCGCGCACGTGAGACCGCGAAAGCCTAAAGGATTGCGCGTGAGGCCAGGTGCAGGCCGAGCGCGAGCAGTCCCAGGAAGAAGCAGCGGCGGAACAGCGCGGCGCTGATGCGGCCGCGGATGACCTGGCCCAGCCACATGCCGCCGAGCGCCGGCAGGACCGCGAACAGCGAGGACGTGGCGTCCGCCGCGTCGAAAGCGCCTTCGTGGAACAGGCTGGCGGCGAGCGCGAAGGTCGAGACGGTGAAGGAAAGACCGAGCGCCTGGACCAGGTCGTCCTTGTCGAGGCCGAGGGCTTGCAGGTAGGGCACGGCCGGGACCACGAAGACGCCAGTCGCGGCGGTGACGACGCCCGTAGCGACGCCGATGGGCGGCGCGAGCCAGCGCTCATGCGTCGGCGGCACGCGCAGCTTCACCGTTCTCAGGCCGACGATCGAGTAGAGCAGCAAGGCCGCGCCCAGTGCTGCCGCGGAGACCTTCGCGTCAACACCAGTGAGAAGCCCGCTGCCGATCCAGGTGCCGACGCAGACGCCGAGCATCATCGGCCAGAGCCGCTGCGCGAGGCCTGAGAAGCTGGGACCGGCGAAGAGCTGCCACAGATTGGTGACGGTGGACGGCACGATTAGGGTGGCGGCGGCTTCCGCCGGGCTCATCGCGAGACTGAGCAGTCCGACTGCGATCGTGGGCAGGCCGAGGCCGATCACGCCTTTGACGGCGCCGGCGAGAAGGAAGACGAGGAGTGTCGCTAGGAGCTGAGGTTCGGGCATCGGCCTGAGAGACTGGCCCTAAGTCAGCTCCGCGCACAACGGCGGCGATCAGGCCGCCTGGGCCGTCTTCAGCTTGTCGAGGAAGTTGTCGACCAGGAACTCGAGCGCGTCGATGATCTCGAGCGCCATCCCGCGCGGGTTGCCCTTCACGTCGAAGCGGATCATCGCGCGGATCGAGTCGACCTCGATCTTGACGATTTCGAGGAAGCGCTGGTTGCGCTGGGTCTTGGAATCCATCACGCGGCAGATCAGGTCGGCACAGCGCGAGACCGCGGGATAGCCGAAGCTCGCGCCCTCGCCCTTGAGGTCGTGGCAGAGTTCGTAGATCTGGTGGCCGGTCGCGGCCTGACCTTCAGGGTCGGTCAGGAACTGACGCATCAGGCCGTTCAGCTTGTCGAGCGAGGCACCGGCGATCTTCTTGTAGTCGATCTTGCTCTGGTGCTCCTTGACCGCTTCGTCCGCCTTCTTGATGAGACGATCACCGGCCCCGGGCGTGCCGCGGCCGGTCTTGTCGGCAAGCGCGCGGGGCGGTTTGACGAATTCGACCATGGTCGTCATTTATCTCATATTTTATGGACGAGAAGTTAATTTCTCTCCCGTAGCGCGGACTTAACCACTTTTCCGTAGTTGTTCTTGGGTAGTTCCTGAACAAATTTATAAGCTTTGGGTCTTTTGAAGCGCGCGATCGCGTCCAGGCACAACCTATCCAATACTTCCTCTTCGACACGACTGCCCGATCGGATCACTACGAAAGCAACGACTTCCTCGCCCCAGTCCGGATGGGGCCGGCCAACTACCGCGACTTCCTGGACGTCGGGGTGGCGAAGCAGGACCTCCTCGACCTCGCGCGGGTAGATGTTCGATCCGCCCGAGATGATCAGGTCCTTGGACCGGTCCTTGAGGGTCAGGAACCCCTCCTCATCGAGGACGCCGACGTCGCCGGTATGCAGCCAGCCGCCCCGGAGCGTCTGGGCGTTGGCCTCCGGCC
>CAZZLX010000330.1:0-4955 GCA_964655235.1 uncultured Rhizobium sp. | reverse complement strand
AGCGGGCATTGGGCGAAGCGGCGGGCGAACAGAGCTTCGGCGGCGGCGGTCATGTCGGCTTCCATGGCGCCGGCTCGATCGTCGCCTGGCACGACCGTGCAATCGAGATGTTTTTTGCCGGAATTTGAGCTGATTTCCGGTGTGACGCGGATCACGGATCCGATACGGCAAAGCGCCGTTAATGTGCCTCCGAACGCGTGTCGAAAAGTCAACAAGGCGTCGCCGTGCAGCCCCAGGTTCCCGGTTCCAACGAGCCCCTCGAAGTCGGTTTGCAGGCCGTGCTGGACTCGTTGCGTGACGGCGTTCTGCTGATCGGCCAGGGCGGCATCGTGGCCGGCGCCAATCGCGCCGCCGAAGAGATCTTCCGGACATCGATGGCGGAGCTGGTCGGACGCGACTGTCTGGCGCTGCTGGTCGACCAGCGGAGCCGAGGTTTCGCCGAGTATCTCTCGCGTTCGTTGCTGCCGTCCGACTCCTCGGCGCCCGCCGCCACGATCGAGCTGGTCGGGCGTCGCGCCGATGGCGGCTTGGTGCCGATCGAGGTCTCGAGCGGGCGCATCGTTTCGGCCGCAGGCACCGCGTTCAGCCTGACGATCCGCGACATTACCGAGCGGAAGACGCGCGAGCGCGAGCTCAGGCGCGGCGCCACGCGCGATCGCCTGACCGGCGTCGCCACCCGCGGCCACGCCGAGCAGATCGCCGAGACCGAGCTGTTCCGCGTCTCGCGCTACGGCCGCCCGTTGTCGCTGCTGCTGTTCGACGTCGATCACTTCAAGCGGGTCAACGACACCTACGGCCACGCCGCGGGCGACCAAGTCTTGCGCGAGGTCGCGCGCCGCTGCCAGATCCTGGTCCGCTCCTCCGACCTGATCGGCCGCTGGGGCGGCGAGGAGTTCCTGGTGATGACGCCTGAGACAGCGCTCGACGGCGGCAGCATCCTGGGCGAGCGTCTCAGGCGCGCAATCGCCGACGCACCAGTGATCCTCGATACCGGCGAGCGCGTGCAAGTGACGATCTCGGTCGGCATCGCCGAGTACATGGCAGGCGACGCCGATCTCGCCTCGCTCCTGCGCCGCGCCGACATGGCGCTCTACCGCGCCAAGGCCAACGGACGGAACCAGGTCGAGCTGGCGAGCCTGCCGCCGCCGTTGCAGCCGGTCAGCTGATCTGCGAGCCGTCGTCGAAGCGAGGGCAGCCCTGGCGTATCGTGCCGCTGTAGGAGAGAATGCGCCCGATGCGGGTGTATTTCTTCTTCGTTCCGATCGTGATCGCGCTGGCCACCCTCGAGGCCGTCGTCCTCACCTGGATCGCGCGCCGCGACTATGACTGGCGGGCCTATTTCGTCTCGCTGTTCGACGTGTCGCTGCGCGAGGTGATCTATATCCTGCCCGTCAGTCTGGCGGCGCCGGCCTTTCTCTGGGCCTGGGACAACCGCCTTTCGACGATCCCGCTCGACGGCATCGTCGCCTTCGCGATCCTCTTCTTCGGGATGGAGTTCTTCTACTACTGGTTCCACCGGTGCAGCCATCGGATGCGCTGGTTCTGGGCGACGCATGCGGTGCACCACTCGCCGAACCAGCTCAACCTCTCGGCCGCCTATCGCTTCGGCTGGACCGGGCGGAGCAGCGGTTCGCTGCTCTTCTATGTGCCGATGGTCTGGATCGGTTTTCCAGTGAATGCGGTGATCGCCGCGCTGTCCCTCAACCTTCTCTATCAATTCTGGCTGCACGCGACCTGGATCCCGAAACTGGGCTGGCTCGAATACGTCCTGAACACGCCCTCGCATCACCGCGTGCACCATGCCGCCAACTCCGAATACCTCGACGCCAACTACGGCGGCGTGCTCATCGTCTTCGATCGCCTCTTCGGCACCTTCGTCGCCGAGCGGGACGATATTCCCTGCCGCTATGGCTTGGTGACGCCGCTCGAGTCCTACAATCCGATCTTCGTCGCCTTGCACGAATGGATCGCGATGGGGCGCGACCTGCTGCGCGCGGGAACCTGGCGCCAGCGTTTACTCCACCTTTTCGGCCCGCCCGGCGGGCGTGTCAGCGAGCGACCCTGATGGACACGCGCCAGATCGACCCCAAGCCCTGGCTTCCGGCCGAATGCCGTCAGGTGATCGCGGACGCCGAGGCCGAGCTTCTGGCCGAGGAACTCGACGACATCGACCGGAGCCTCCATGGGCTGGTCGACGCGCATGAGCGCCACATGGACCTGGAGACCATCGGGCTCAACGCTGGCACCAACGTCATGAACCCGCGTGCGGCCGCGATGCTGGGCCGCTCGCTCGGCAACCGCCCGTCGTTGGGCTATCCCGGCGACAAGTACGAGATGGGCATGGAATACGCCGAGCGGATCGAGGTCGTCGCCGACGGCCTGGTGCGCCGGCTGTTCAAGGCGCCCTTCGCTGAGATCCGCGTCGGCTCCGGCGCGCTCGCCAACCTCTACGTCTTCATGGCGACCTGCGCGCCCGGCGACCGCATCATCGCCTTCCCGCCGGAGATGGGCGGGCACGTCACCCATCACCGCGCCGGCGCCGCCGGACTCTACGGGCTCGAGATCCATCCGATGCCGTACGATGCCGCACGCATGTCGATCGACCTCGATCGCCTGCGGTCGGAAGCGAAGCGCCTGCAGCCGAAGGTGATCACGGTTGCCGGCTCGCTCTGCCTCTTTCCCTATGACGTCGCCGGCGTGCGCGCGATTGCCGACGAGATCGGCGCGCTCGTGCTCTACGACGCGGCGCATATGGCGGGACTGATCGCCGGCGGTCGCTTCCAGCAGCCCCTGGCCGAGGGCGCGCATCTGATGACCTGCTCGACCTACAAGGCTTTCGGCGGTCCGCCGTCTGGACTGGTGATGACGACCGAGCAGGACCTTGCCGAGAAGATCGACAAGATCGCCTATCCGGGCCTCACCGCGAACTTCGACCTCGGCAAGACCGCGGCACTGGCGCTCTCGGTGCTCGACCTGCTGGAGCACGGCAAGGCTTACGCGGAGATGTGCATCGCCAATGCCCAGGCGCTGGGCGCGGCGATGGCGAAGGAAGGGCTGCCGGTGCATGCCGCCGCCGGACGCGGCCACACCGAAAGCCATCACCTGGCGCTTCACGCCGGACCCTTCGGCGGCGGCCAGACGGCCTCCAAGCATCTGGCCAAGGCGAATCTGCTGCTCTGCGGGATCGGCCTGCCGATTGCGCCGGTCGAGGGCGACCTCAACGGCATCCGGATCGGAACCCAGGAGATCACGCGCTTCGGCCTCACGCCGAAGGAGATGCCCGAGATCGCGCGCTTTCTCGCGCGCGTGCTCAAGGGCAACGAGAGCCCGGAGCAGGTGAAGGGCGACGTGATCGAGTTCCGCCGCGCCTTCCAGGAAATCCGCTTCGTCCGCGCCTAGGGCGCCGGCTTCGCCACCATAGCCAGCGTTGACTCGTCCTTGCGCGGTTCGTAGGCGACGCCCTTCTTCGAGGCCCAGTGCACGACCTGCCAGTAGAGCGGGACGATGCCGACGTCCGTGAAGGCGACCTGGGCCGCCTGGCGCAGCAGGCCGTTGCGCTTCTCCTCGTCGAACTCGGCGATCGCCGCCTTCAGCGTATCGTCGAACTTGGGGTTAGAGTAGCGGGCGCGGTTGAAGATGCCGGTGCCGGCCTCCTGGTTGTAGGTCGCGAGCACGTTGTTGAGCGCGATCGCGGAGTTCGGCGTCGTGGTGCCGAAGCTGAAGACGAAGGCGGTGTAGTCGCGGCGCGTCGCCGCCGTCGCATAGACGTTGTAGGGGAGCGCCACGACGCCGTTCACCTTGAGGCCGCCGCGCGTCAGCATCTGCCCCAGCACCTGCACGAGGTCGCCGTCCTTCGGCAGGCGGTCGTTCGACGAATGCAGCGTCAGGCCGAAGCCGCCCGGATATCCGGCGGCCGCGAGCAAAGCCTTGGCGCCGGCGACGTCCTGCTTCTCCGGCGGCAACGAGGGATCGTGGCCGCCGATGCCCGTCGGCACCATCTGGCCCGCGGCCTCGCCGGAGCCGTCGAGGAGACGATCGACGATCACCGAGCGGTCGATCATCTTGGCGATCGCCCGGCGGACGCGAAGGTCCTTGAGCGGGTTCTTCGTCAGAGGCTTGCCGTTGGCGTCGGTGACGAAGGGCGACTCGTCGCGATCGGAATCGAGCGCCAGGTAGACGAGGCGCGTCGACGGTGTCGAGTGCACCGAGATCTTGGGATTGGATTTGAGCGACTTGACGTCCGACGGCGGCACCTGGTCGATCAGGTCGACGTCGCCGGCGAGGAGCGCCGCGACGCGGGGCGCATCCTTCGGGATGTAGCGGAAGGTCACCTTGTCGTAGGCGGGCTTCTTGCCCCAGTAGCCCTCGTTCCGGCTCATGGTCAGGCGATCGCCGTTCTTCCATTCGCCGAACTTGTAGGGGCCGGTGCCGACCATCGCCTTGCCGGAGTTGAAATCGGCGGTCGCCGCACCGCCGGCGGCCTTCTTGGAGATCAGGAAGACCAGGCCGATCTGCTCCAGCAGCTGGGGCGATGGCGCGCGCGTCCTGATGCGGATGGTCGACGCGTCGACGGCGGTGATCTCGGCGATCGAGCCGACGGCGCCGGCGAAGGAGGCAGGGCTGTTGGGCACGTTCTTCGCCCGCTCCATCGAGAACACCACGTCCTCGGCCGAGAACGGCGAGCCGTCGTGGAAGACGACGCCCTGACGCAGCTTGATCTCCCAGGTCGTCGGGTCGAGGACCTTCCAGGATGTGGCGATCGAGGCGTGGAGCTGGTTGTTGGCGTCGGCGTCGACGAGCTGGTCGAAGAAGTGGCTCGCCGTCATCTGGTTATTGCCGGTGCGCGAGAACAGCGGGTCGATCGACGACTGCTCGCTCGACCGGCCGATGACGAGGTCGGCCGCCGTCGCCGGCAAGGCGAGCAGCGTCGAGCCGAGAAGAAGCAGGGTACGCGC
>CAZZLX010000329.1:0-4957 GCA_964655235.1 uncultured Rhizobium sp. | reverse complement strand
TGGAGAACGCAGCCGAGAGCACCAGGCCGACCGGATAGGGCTTGTCCATCTTGACCACCAGCGTGTGGTCGTCGGTGGCGACGAACTGCTCGTCGGCCTTCTCGGAGGTGAAGCCCCACTCCTTCAGGTTCGCGGCGTTGCCGAAGTTGAGCTGGATGGCGCGCTTCAGCGACCAGGCGGCGTCATGCGCGGTCGCGGCCTTGCCGGACGGGAACTTGAGGTCCTTGCGCATCTTGAAGGTCAGCGTCATGCCGTCGGCGGAGGTCGACCAGCTTTCGGCGAGCTGCGGCTCGATCTTGGCGACGTCCTTGATGTTCGGCTGAACCAGGCGGTTGCAGACGTTGATCATGATGTCGTTGCCGTTGACCTCGCCGATCTGCGCCGGATCCAGCGTGATCAGTGCGTCGAGGTTCCACGCCATGACCAGCGCGTCCTTCGGCGTCGCGGCGTCGGACGAGGCGGCGGCGAGGGTAGCGGCAAGGATCAAGCTCGGGGCGAGCAGGCGACGCATCGAAGCCTCCAATGCTTATGGATGGAACTTCCCTGGGGGCATCGCCCCGGGAACCGGTCGTTGCCGGCGGTTATTGGATAGCGTGGCCGAACGCGAGCGTCCACTCAAGGCTTGTTTAAGCCGCTCGTGCCCTAGCGACCGGCACCCTGCTTGGACGGTTCCTGGCGGTCGTCCTCGCCTTCGAAGCCGCCGAGAAATCTGACGATTCTGCGAAGGATGCCCGGTGCGAGCGCCGACAATGGATTGACGCTGACCTCCGGTTGATCGAGCGGGCCCGCGATGCGGAAGTCGGCGGCGACGATGCCTTCGTTCTGGCCGCCGGTGATGACGGTGCCGATCAGGGGGATCGCGCCGATCACGCGGTTCAGCGTGTAGGCGGGTACGGCGGTCCCTTCGATCTCGGCGACGTCGGTCTTGCGCTCGACCCAGCCGTGCGCGGTGACCCCGATCGAGCTGCCGGCCGCCAGCGCGTCCTTGAAGGTGATCCGCTGCTCGGTTTGCGACAGCTTCGCAGTGAGACGCTGGAAGCCGATGCCGGATCCCGACAGCGTCTCGACCAGGCCGGAGAACGAGGCCAGCGTCGCCAGCCGCGCCAGCGCCGGCGCCTGTACGACGTTGAAGTCGGTGATCGTCAGGTCGCCTTCGAAGGGCAGTCCCTTGCCGTCGATGTCGGCGGTGCCGTCGAGCACCAGACGCCCCCCGACCATGTGATTGTAGAAGCCGAGGGACTTCAGCATCGCGCCGGCGTCGAGCGAGGTCAGGTGGAAGCGGTGCCGCTTCTCCGCCAGGGACATGTCGAGCGCGAAGCGGCCTTCCGTGCCGACACGCCCCTCGGCGCCGATTCGCTGCCAGGCGAGACCATCCGACTCCAACGAGGCCCGAACCTGCGAGAAGGCGCGGTCGTCGCTGACCCTGAGCTCGCCCACCTGGATCTCGACCCCCAGCGCCGGCCCTTTCTTCTTCGGCTGCGGGTCGTCGTCGTCCGCGAAGAGCGGCCGAAGATCGAGGCGGTCGCCGGCGACGCCGACCGTGTAGCCGCCCTGCTGCCGCCGGCTGACGCCGACCCGGACATCGCTCGACCCAACCTTGAGCCGGGTCAGCTCGAGGGTCTGGACGTCGGTCTCCTTGTTGAAGGTGATGCGGCCGACGAGATCGAGATCGTCGGCGTTCGCCTTGAGGCTTTCGAGCGAGGTCAGGTCGGCCCGGTCGAGCTTGAGCACGAAGCTCGTCTTCCCCGGCTTGCCCGCGGGCTTGCGCCAGGCGATCTCATCGAAGCGGACCTTGGCCTGCGCCAGGTCGAGGGCGACCTCGATGTCGCTGGTCCCGGTCGGGCGCTGCACCGCGATCACATGCGCGTCGATCGGTCCGCTCGCCTTGTCCTGCAGCGGCAGGTCGAGCGCCTTCCGGCCGGCGTCGTCGGCGCGCCCGGTCACCTCGAAGCGGCGGCGCACCTGCGGCGTATCGTCGAAATTCTCGCGCCATTCGAAGACCACCGGCACGCCTTGCAGCCGCCCGTCGCCCTTGACCGTCATGCCGCGGCCGTCGAGCGTGAGGTTGCCCTTGGCCTCGCTGACGTCCCAGCCGCGGATGACCCTGGGCACGGCGACGCCGCGCAGGTTGGCGGCCGCCGACAGCGCCACCTGCTCGATCTTGAGAGTCGAGATCAGCGGGAAGGCGAACTTGAGCCGGATCGCCGCGTCGCCGGCGACGCCGTCCATCTGGATGCCGATCTTAGAGGTGTATCCGAGCGGCTTCGAGTCGATCAGCTTCAGAGCATCCTTCACCGGACCGGAGACCAGCACCTCGATCTCGGCGCGCTCGCGGTCGTTGTCCAGGCCGGAGAGCACCACGGTCGACTGGCCGACCCTGAGCCCGTCGAGCGAGCCACCGGCGATCGCCAGATCGAAGCGCGCGTCGGTGAAGGTCGCAGTCCCTCGCACCTGACGCACGGGCGGCATCGGGTGGAGATAGCGCACCGTGAGGTTCTCGTAGGTGATGCCGCCCGAGACGGAGCGGACCGAGAGATCCTTGAGATCCTTGAGCTCACCTGTGAGCTTGATGCGGGCCTCGCGGGCGACGCCGTTGCTGATGTTCTCCGTCACCCACCGCCGTGCGTTGAGGGCGAGCTTCGCCGGCCAGTAATGCGAAAGCCGGTCGACCTCCATGCCCTCGACGGTGGCATCAGCCTCGAGCAAGCCTCGCCCGGCCAGGCCCGAGACGCGGGCGGAAGCGCGCAGCACCGGCCCGCCGAGATCGACGATGGCGCGCTCGATCTCGATCGTCTCGCCGCTCCGCTCGAAGCGCGCGCGGACCTGGCCACCGGCGATCTGCAGATCCTCGGCGTAGAGTTCCGGCAGCTCGATCGCGCCCGGGCCGGCCGCCGCCTCGATCCGCGCCGATAGCACGCGTCCCTGGCGGTCGAACACGGCCTGCAGGCTGCCGTCGATCTCAAGCTTGATGCGCTTGAGGTCCGGAAAGCGCACCGCCAGCGCGGCAGGCTCGAAGCGGCTGAGCTGGAACTGGGTCTCGATCGTGCCGGCCGACGCCAGATAGCGGCCGGCGCCGTCGATGCGCGTCTTCGAGCCGCCGATCTCGGCGTTGCCCTGGATGCGGATCCGGAGCCCGTCGGCGCTGCGCTCGAACCGCAGGTCGACGTCGGTCGCCCGCCAC
Organism: uncultured Rhizobium sp.; assembly: GCA_964655235.1. Classification (GTDB taxonomy): domain Bacteria; phylum Pseudomonadota; class Alphaproteobacteria; order SHVZ01; family SHVZ01; genus SHVZ01. Next base: position 1,776 of record CAZZLX010000329.1, on the reverse strand, counting down.
AGCATGCCCTCGGCGAGATCGCTGACCGCGAGGTCGGCGCCGGTGACGATCACGCGATCGAGGATGCCGACCCAGGCACCGGAGCGCCTTGGACCGGAGAGATCGTCAAGCAGGGCGGCGAACAGGAGGCCGGAGTCGCCTGTGTCAGTGCCTTCGCCGAGGCCGAGGTCCATGCGCCCGTCGGCGGTGCGGGTCAGGCGGAGCCGCGGGCGCACCAGCTCGATCTCGGTCGGGCGGACCCGGCCTCGGGCGAGCTCGGCGAGGCTCAGGCGGATCGCGATATCGGGAAGGGCCGCGACCACGCCTCCGTCGGGGGCGACGGCCTGGACGTCGCTGGCGCGGAGATCGACGGCGCGCTCCCATCCCGCCCAGACCAGCTTGGTCGACCCGATTCGAGCCCGGAGCCCCTTCTCGTCGACCCGGAGCGCGTTCTCCAGGTGCGGCGTCAGCACGTCCAGGGGGATGGGCCCCTGGTTCAGCCGCCAGAACAGCAGCGCAGCCGCGATCATGAGGCCGGCGACCAGCCCGCCCACGATCTCGATCGCCTTGATCACGACCTTGGACATCTAGGACGGCACTCGCGGCTTGACGGTCACCCAACGGCTCCCGCACCTTCGCCCGCGCGGAACGCCTCCTTCGATGACAAGCTTACTCCGATTCGCACCTTCCGACCTACCCTCGCGGCCGGCCGATTCCGCCTTGGCCGACGTCGCCCGCACGCGCTGGCGGGAGCGGGCCACCGACCTCGACGACGAGGTTCTGAAGTCGGCCGCCCTGGCGCTGGTCGAGGATCCTGACGCCGGCCCGTTGCTGACAACGGTATTCGGGTCCAGCCCGTTCCTTACCGAGTGCCTGCTGGCGGAGATCCCTTTCTCCCTCCGCCTCGCCGAAAAAGGGCCGGAGGTTGGACTCGCCGAGGCGCTGGCCGAGATTGCGCCCCTCGGGGCCGAGGAAGACCAGACGACGCTGATGGCCGCGCTTCGGCGCGCGCGGCGGAAGGCGGCGCTGGCGATCGCGCTCGCCGACATCGCCGGGCTCTGGCCGGTCGAGAAGGTCACACGGGCGTTGAGCGACCTCGCCGAGGCAGCGCTGCAGGCGACGGTCGACCACCTGCTCCGGCGGCTCCGCGCCACCGGCAAGGTGCCGCTGCCCGAGGGTGAGCCGCCGTCCGCGGGCGCGGGCCTGTTCGTCCTGGCGATGGGGAAGCTGGGATCGCGCGAGCTCAACTACTCGAGCGACATCGACCTGATGGTCTTCTACGACGAGACCACGCCCGGCTTCGCCGAGGTCGACGACCTGCAGCAGCGCTTCGTCCGCCTGGTGCGCGACATGGTCAAGATCCTCTCGGAGCGGACGGCGGAGGGCTACGTCTTCCGCACCGATCTGCGCCTCCGGCCGGACCCGGGTGCGACACCGGTCGCGATCTCGGTCGGCGCCGCCGAGGTCTACTACGAGAGCCTCGGACAGAACTGGGAGCGGGCGGCGATGATCAAGGGGCGCCCGGTCGCCGGCGATCTGGCGGCAGGGCGGCGGTTTCTGAAGCACCTCAAGCCCTTCGTCTGGCGCAAGCACCTCGACTTCGCCGCCATCCGCGACATCCACTCGATCAAGCGCCAGATCCATGCGGCCAAGGGCGGCGCCGACATCGCCGTCGCCGGCCACAATCTCAAGCTCGGCCGCGGCGGCATCCGCGAGATCGAGTTCTTCGCCCAGACCCAGCAGCTGATCTGGGGCGGGCGCGACCCGACGCTGAGGGTGCGGCCGACGATCGAGGCC
>CAZZLX010000328.1:0-4959 GCA_964655235.1 uncultured Rhizobium sp. | reverse complement strand
GCATCCTGCTGGTCCACAACGCCTAGCGTCGAATGTCGGTATCGACTCGAACGGGAATGGGCTCGGCGCCGACCGGGGTGAGCCGCCGCTTCTGGGCGCGCGCGATGAAGGCGATCACCGTCACGAAAATCCCCAGCATCACGAGGCCGAAGGCGAGCGCCAGGTCGCCCAGCAGATGCTCGAAGGTCGCGCCGACGATGTAGCCGGCACCGGCGAACGTCACCGCCCAGATCCCCGCCGCGATGAAGTTGAGCACCATGAAGCGCGGCCAGGAGAGGCCGCTGGTGCCCATCGCGAAGGAGGAGAAGTTGCGGACGCCGTAGATGAAGCGGAAGGAGAGGATGAACCAGGTGTTGTAACGCCGGAGCAGGTCGAGCGCCGCGTGCACGCCCGGCGCCCAGCGCGGGAATCGCCGAAGGAGCGCGTGCCCCCAGCGCCGGCCGATCCAGAAATAGAGCTGGTCGCCGCAGAAGCTGCCGAGCCAGGCGGTGAGGATCAGGAGATCAAGGCGGAGGATTCCCTGGCGGGCGCCGAGGCCCGCGAACAGCACGAACGTCTCGCCCTCGAGGAAGGTCCAGACGAAGGTGACGACATAGAACCACTCGCCATAGGAGCGGATGGTTTCGGCGATATCCATAGGTCAGACGTACCGGCGCACGGTTAACGAACCGTGACGGCCGGGACCGATGCCGGCCCCTTGAAAGCGATTCTCAACCAACGTGCCCCGCTGCTCCCAACGCCAACCCGACATCATTCGTTTTTATTGACGTCGAGAATGGCAGAAGCGTGGCGGCGACTCCAGGACTACGCGAAGGCTTCGTCGTAAACGAAGAGGCCTGGCAACCCTCCGGTGTGCACAAATACGACGGAATCATCCTTCCGGTAGCGTCCTTCACGAATGCGTTGGATCAGGCCGGCGAAGCCCTTCCCCGAATAGACCGGATCGAGGAACAGCCCCTCGCATTCGGCCGCGAGTCGCACCGCCTCGACCATCCCGGGCGTCGGCTGGCCGTAGCCCGGACCGATGAAGCGATCATCGGCTTCGATCGCAAGATCGCCGAGCCTGGACGGAAGCTGGAACTCCTCGACGGTGCGCGTCAGCAGCGCCTTCAGCCGCGTCTCCTGATCCCCCTTCGGACGGCTGACGCAGACGCCATGGACCGGGATGCCGATGGCGGCGAGTCCGAGTAGCAGGCCCACCTGGGTACCGCAGCTTCCCGTCGCATGGACGACGGCCGCCGGACGGATGCCGAGCGCTTTCGTCTGCTCCGCGATCTCCTCGCCGGAGACCGCATAGCCCAGCGCCCCCGTCGGCGACGAGCCGCCGACCGGGATGACGTAGGCGGTGCGCCCCTGCTTCTTCAACTCATCGGCGATCCGAGCCATCTCCTCGTCGCCGTTGGTGGAGGGCTGGATCTTCCGGATCTCGGCGCCGGTCAGGCGATCGAGCAGCAGGTTGCCGCTCGCATGGTAGGCGGCGGAGCGGTTCGCAACCGAGTCGGTCAGCACCAGGATGCATTTGAGGCCGAGCTTCGCCGCCGCCGCCGCCGTCTGGCGGCCATGGTTCGTCTGCAGCGCGCCGGCGGTGATGACCGTGTCGGCGCCGGCCTTGAGGGCCGCACCCATCAGGTATTCGAGCTTCCGGCCCTTGTTGCCGCCGGCGGCGAAGCCGGTGCAGTCGTCCCGCTTCACGTAGATCCGGGGGCCGCCGAGGCGATCGGAGAGCCGGTCCAGCGCCTCCAGCGGCGTCGGCCCGTGGACCAGCTTGACGCGGTCGAGGCGGTCGAGCACGGGAAGGGCGGCGGACATGGGGCGCTCCGGGAGGCTGGGGAAGGCCGACCCTAGCGGCGGGGAGCGGCCTGCGCCAAGGGCTTAAGGCTGCTCGTCCCGGCGCTTGCGCGCCCCCGACCGCATCGCTATAAACCCGCCTTCCCCGAAAGGGGCGACGTCCGCGTCCGGGCCTGTAAGGGCATGCCCGGCCGGCGCGATCGGGACCCTAGGTCCCCTCCAAGCTGTTGAAAGGAAAGAAAATGCCCAAGATGAAGACCAAGAGCAGCGCCAAGAAGCGCTTCCGGGTCACGGCTACCGGCAAGATCAAGTTCGGTCCTGCCCGCAAGCGTCACGGCATGAGCAAGCGTCCTCACAAGATGGTCCGCACCGCCCGCGGTTCGCAGATCCTCGACGAGCGCGATGCCAAGATCGTGCGCAACCACCTGCCGTACGACCTTTAAGGAGGCCTGACCCATGGCACGCGTAAAGCGGGGCACGACCAGTCATGCCCGCCACAAGAAGGTCCTGAAGCTCGCCAAGGGCTATCGTGGACGCAATTCGACGAATTACCGGATCGCGATCGAGAAGGTCGAGAAGGGCCTTCGCTATGCTTATCGCGACCGCAAGAACCGCAAGCGCGAGTTCCGCGGCCTCTGGATCCAGCGCATCAACGCCGGTGCGCGCGAGCACGGCCTGACCTATTCGAAGCTGATGGCGGGCCTCAAGAACGCCGGCATCGAGATCGACCGGAAGGTCCTCTCGGATCTCGCGATCAGCGAGCCTGCGTCGTTTGCAAGCTTGGTCAAGCAAGCCCAGGCCGCTCTCGCCGCCTAACCAGGTGGTTCGATCCGAAAGGTAAGACGACGAGAGGGGCCGGAAACGGCCCCTTTTCGCATTCGTGGAGGTACGTGATGTCGACCCAGCTAGAAGCAACCCGGGCTGAGCTGATGAAGCTCATCGACGAGGCCGCCGATCTCTCGTCGCTCGATGCCGTGCGCGTCTCGGCCCTCGGCAAAAAGGGCCGCGTGACCGCGCTGATGCAGGGCCTCAAGGACGTGGCGCCCGAGGCCCGCAAGGAAGCCGGCCAGGCGCTCAACCGTCTCAAGGACGAGATCGAGGCGGCGCTGGCGAAGCGGAAGGAGAACCTCGGCTCCGCGGCGCTCGACGCCAAGCTCAAGGCTGAGACGCTCGACCTGACGCTGCCGGCCCGCCCGGCCCAGCTCGGCCGCCTGCACCCGATCAGCCAGACGATCGAGGAGCTGGTGCAGATCTTCGGCGCGATGGGCTTCTCCGTCGCCGAGGGCCCCGACATCGACGACGACTTCCATAACTTCACCGCGCTCAACTTCGGGCCCGACCATCCGGCCCGCCAGATGCACGACACCTTCTACCTGCCGCCGCGTCCCGACGGCATGCCGATGGTGCTGCGCACGCACACCTCGACCGTGCAGATCCGCACGATGATGAAGGTGAAGCCGCCGATCCGGATCATCGTGCCGGGCCGCACTTTCCGCAGCGACTCCGACGCGACGCACTCTCCGATGTTCCATCAGGTAGAAGGTCTGGTGATCGATGAAGTCACGCATATGGGCCACATGAAAGGCTGCCTGGTCGACTTCTGCCGCGCCTTCTTCCAGCTCGACGACCTGCCGGTGCGCTTCCGCCCGTCATACTTCCCCTTCACCGAGCCGTCGGTCGAGGTCGACATCGGCTGCTCGCGCAAGGGCGGCGAGCTCAAGCTCGGGGCCGGCGGCGACTGGCTCGAGATCCTCGGCTGCGGCATGGTGCATCCGAACGTGCTGAAGAACTGCGGCGTCGATCCCGAGCGCTACCAGGGCTTCGCCTTCGGCATGGGCATCGACCGGATCGCGATGCTGAAATACGGCATCCCGGACCTCCGCCCGTTCTTCGACGCCGATCTCCGCTGGCTCAAGAACTACGGTTTCGTGCCGCTCGATCCGCCTAGCCTCGCCGGAGGGCTCAGCCGATGAAGTTCACCCTCTCCTGGCTGAAGCGTCACCTCGCGACCGAAGCCACGGTCGATCAGATCGGCGAGCAGCTGACCCAGCTCGGCCTCGAGGTCGAGAGCATCGAGAACCGCGCCAAGGGCCTCGAGCCCTTCGTCGTCGGCTACGTAGTGAAGGCCGAGCAGCACCCGAATGCCGACCGGCTCCGGGTCTGCCTCGTGGACACCGGAAACGGCCAGGTACAGGTGGTCTGCGGCGCGCCCAACGCGCGCACCGGCATGAAGGGCGTCTTCGCCGCCGCCGGCACCGTGATCCCCCGCACCGGCGCGCTGCTCAAGGCCGGCAACATCCGCGGCCAGGACTCGAACGGCATGCTGTGCTCGGCCTACGAGATGGGCCTGTCGGACGACCACGAGGGCATCATCGACCTTCCGGCCGATGCGCCGATTGGCATGCCCTTCGCCAAGGTCATGGGCCTCGACGATCCGGTCATCGACGTCGGCATCACGCCGAACCGCGCCGACTGCCTCGGCATCCGCGGCATCGCGCGCGACCTCGCCGCCGCCGGCATCGGCACGATGAAGCCGTTCGACGTGACGCCGGTGAAGGGCACCTACAAGAGCCCGATCCAGTGGAAGATCGCGCCGGGCGCCGAGAACGGCTGCCCGATGGTCGTCGGCCGCATGATCCGCGGCCTCCGCAACGGCGCGAGCCCGCGCTGGATGCAGGACTGGCTGACGGCCGTCGGCCTCCGTCCGATCTCGGCCCTGGTCGACGTCACCAACTTCACGACGCACGACTACGCGCGGCCGCTGCACGTCTTCGACGCCGACAAGCTCGCCGGCGACCTCACCATGCGCTGGGCCCGCGAAGGCGAGAGCATGGAGGCGCTGAACGGCAAGACCTATACGCTCGAGCCGTCGATGATGGTCATCGCCGACGGCAAGGGGGCGCACGGCATCGCCGGCGTCATGGGCGGCGAGCATTCGAGCGTGACCGAGGGCACGACCTCGGTCTTCATCGAGTCCGCCCTGTTCACGCCGGGCATGGTCGCGGCGACGGGCCGCAAGCTGAACCTGCAGTCGGACGCGCGCTATCGCTTCGAGCGCGGCCTCGATCCGGCCTTCACCATTCCCGGCGCGGAACTCGCGACCCGGCTGGTGATGGAAATCTGCGGCGGCGAGGCCTCCACCCTGGTGGTGGCGGGCGCGGCGCCTGCCCC
>CAZZLX010000327.1:0-4962 GCA_964655235.1 uncultured Rhizobium sp. | reverse complement strand
GCTGAACCTCATTCCCAACTACGGGCGCGAGGGCAAAAGCTATCTCACCATCGCGTTCGGCTGCACCGGCGGGCGTCACCGCTCGGTCTTCCTTGCCGAACGCCTCGGCACCTGGCTCGCCGGACGCGGTCAGCGGGTGGAGATCCTCCACCGCGATGTCGGCCGCCACGCGGCCTGAAAGCCACCCTCAAACAAGATGACGGTATCGGACTCCTTTTCATGATCGGTATGGTTCTGGTTACGCATGGTCGTCTCGCGGTCGAGTTGATCTCAACGCTCGAGCACGTCGTCGGTCCGCAGACACGTATCGCCGCGGTCTGCATCGGTCCCGAAGACGACATGGAGCAGCGGCGCCGCGAGATCCTGGAGCGCATGGGCGAGGTCGAGGAGGGGCAGGGGGTGGTCCTGTTGACCGATATGTTCGGCGGAACGCCATCCAACCTCGCGATCTCGGTCATGGATCGAGGCAAGGTCGAGGTGGTGGCAGGGGTGAACCTTCCGATGCTTATCAAGCTGGCGAAGGTCCGCGCCGGCCTGCCGCTCGAGGAAGCCGTGGTCTGCGCCCAAGAGGCCGGGCGCAAGTACATCAACGTCGCTTCCAAGCTGCTCGCCGGCGAGAAGGCCAGTTGAGCGCCGAGGCCCAGCAGACCGTCGTCATCTGCAACAAGCGGGGCCTGCATGCCCGCGCAGCGGCGCGTTTCGTCAAGCTTGCCGAAACCTTCTCCGCCGAAGTCACCGTCACCCGCCGCGACCAGGGAGTCTCCGGCCGCTCGATCATGGGCCTGATGATGCTGGCGGCGACGCCCGGATCCTCGATCGAGATCGCCGCCAAGGGCGAGGACGCGGCACTGGCCGTCTCGGCGCTTTCCGCGCTGGTCGAGCGGAGGTTCGATGAAGACGCGTGAGCCGCGCACGCGCAGGGTCAAAATCGGCGAGCAGGTCTTCGAAGGCCTGGGCGTGGCGCCCGGCGTCGCGATCGGCACCGCGCACCGCTCCGAAGCCGGCGTCGTCGCGGTTCCCGACTACGAGATCGCGCCGGACCAGATCGACGCCGAGAAGCGCCGCTTCGCCGATGCGGTCGCCCGCGCCCAGAAGCAACTCGCCAAGCTCAAGGCCAAGTCCCAGGCGCTCTCGGCCGAAGCGGCCGAAGAGCTGGGCTATCTGCTCGACGCGCATGCGCAGATGCTCGCCGGATCGCGCCTGGTGCGCGGCGTCGTCAACCGGATCGAGACCGAGCGCCAGAATGCCGAGGCTGCGGTGCGCGCGGTCATCGCCGAGATCACCGAAGGTTTCGCCGAGATCGACGACGCCTATCTCTCCGCCCGACAGGCGGACGTTCGCGACGTGGGTGAGCGGGTGATCCGCCAGCTCACCAAGACCCCCTACCAGGCGTTCTCGCAGCTTCCGGAAGGGACTGTCGTCGTCGCCGAGGAGCTGAGCCCGGCCGACACCGCGCTGCTGGATCCTCGGCGCATCGCCGGTATCGTCACCGCTCTTGGCGGCGCCGAGAGCCACACCGCGATCATGGCTCGCTCGCTCGGGCTTCCCGCCGTGCTCGGCGCGCCAGAGGCTCTCCGCGCGATCCGCGGCGGCGAGACCGTGATCGTCGAAGGCAGCGAAGGCAACGTCATCGTCTCGCCGCGTGCGGCGACGCTCGCGCGCTACCGGAAGCGCCAGGGAGCCTGGGCGAAGGAACAGGCGAAGCTCGCCGGGCTAAAGGGCCTGGCCTCGGTCACGCGCGACGGGCACCAGATAGGGCTCCAGGCCAATCTCGAGCTGCCGCGCGACCTCGCCGGCGCGCTGGAGTCGGGCGCGCTCGGCATAGGGCTGCTGCGTACCGAATTCCAGTTCATGAATCGCGACGACCTCCCCGACGAGGACGAGCAGTACGAGACATTGAAGGAGATCGTCGAGGGCATGGCCGGAAGGCCGGTGACGATCCGCACGCTGGATGTCGGCGGCGAGAAGCTGGCGCGCGCTCTCGGTCCAGAGATCGGGGAGCCGACGAACCCGGCGCTGGGATTGCGCGGTGTCCGCCTCGGTCTCGCGCAGCCGCGACTCCTGGAAACCCAGCTCGCCGCGATCCTGCGCGCCTCGATGCACGGTCCTGTCCGCATCCTGCTGCCGATGGTCGCCACCGTCAGCGAAGTTAGGCGCGTGCGCACGATGGCCGAACAGGTGGCGAAGCGGCTGAAGCGTCGCGGCATCGCGCTCGGGGACACACTGCCGCCGATCGGCGTGATGATCGAGGTACCGGGCGCCGCGCTTTCCGCCGACGCACTGGCGCTCGCGGCCGAGTTTTTCGCCATCGGCACCAACGACCTCACCATGTACACGCTGGCGATCGATCGCGCCGACGACCAGGTGGCGACGCTCTACAATCCGCTGCACCCAGCCGTCTTGCGGCTCCTGCAGTTCTCGGTCGAGGCGGCGCTGCGCGCGCATATCCCGGTTTCGGTCTGCGGCGAGATCGCCGGCGATCCGCGCTACGTTCCCCTCCTGCTGGGGCTGGGCGTGCGCGAGCTGTCGATGGCGCCGCCGAAACTGCCGCGCGTGAAGCGCCGCGTTCGCCACCTCAACCTGCTGGCCGCGACGCAACGCGCGCGCGCCATCATGGAGCAGTGGGACGAGCAGCGGATCTCGGAGCTGCTGGACGCTTTTGACGCGGAGCCGGCCTAGACCTTCACGTCGACGCGCCCCGGCTGGTCGAGCACAAAGCCCGACTGCGGCTCCTCCCGAAAACGCGCATAGGCGCGCGTCGCCTCATTGACGCTCGGCGGCTTTGGCGACGGCTGATCCTGATTGAAAAGCTGGGCGAGGAACGGCGTGCTGTCCCCAGCGAATGCCTGGCGTCGATCGCCTTCGGCCCGGGATCGGGCGCTGTCCTGGCTCCGGACCTGCGCCTGCTGGCGGAGCGCTTCTGATTGAGCTTGGCTTCGCTTCGACGCTTCCAGATCGAAAGCGGCAGGCACCAACGCGTCTGCAGGCCGCACCGGCACTGGCCGCAAAGAAATGGCGTTGATCGGAACCAAGGCTGTAGATGAGACGGACGACGCCATGCGTATCCCTGCCTCCCCCGCAGGGCTACCCCCGTCGCTCCCCGAACAGGAAGCCTAGCACGGTCGAAATCGGGAATGGTTAGCGCGCCCGTCAGATCTGTACGTCGACCGGATCCCTGACGTCGATGAAGTGACCGGCATCGCGCTCTTCACGGAAGCGCTGGTAGGCTCGGCTGGCGTCGCCGAACGGATCCGGCTGTTCTTCGGCGGGCTCCTCCTGGGCGAAAAGCTGCGCCAGGAAGGCCGCGGCGCCGCCAGGAAAGCTCGGCGTCTCAGGCGAGGCGAAGGCCTCTTCGTCGTCGTCCTCGGAGGCCACTCCAGGGTCTCCCGCGTCGGCGTGGGTGTGGGCCGAGCGCGCATGCACGCCGTCTGGCTGGAGCCGCCTGAGCTCCTCGTCGCGCAGGTCTTCCGCCTCGATGTCCGGGCGCTTGCCGGCGCCCGCGCCCGTATCGGGGGCGGTGACTGGGCGGAGGGCGGTTGCGCGCGGGGGAGGCAAGGCCGGGAGAACCGGCGGGGAAGCCAGGGAGGTGACCATGGCACAACTCCGTCACAAGGGCCGTTCTAGCCCCCTGAAAACGGCGTCGTGGCAGGTCGGGTTCGCGAGAAACGGCTAACGCACCGGTGACGAACCGGGAACCATCCGCCGCGGATCGCCCAGGATCTTGGCAATCCGCTGTTCGAGATGGGTCCGGGTCACCGGCTTGACCAGGTAGCCATCGACGTCCAAGTCGCGCGCCTTGCGCACGAAGTCCTCGGTCGCGTGCGTGGTCAGGAAGATCGTCGGAATCTTGTTCGTGCCGAAGAAGCCTGCCGAGCGCAGCCGCTTCACGAACTCCACGCCGTCGACCGGCTGCATGTTGATGTCGCAGATGATGATCTGGGGGCGACCACCCATGATCTCGTGCAGGCCCTGCTCGCCGTCGGGGGCCGACGCCACCGTGCCGAAGCCGATCTGGCGCACGAGACCGACGACGAGCTCACGCATGAACTCGTTGTCCTCGACCACGAGCGCGCGCATGTCGCGATAGGTGAGCGCAGCTTCGGTCATTGCGACGTCCTATATTCTGGTAATTTCTGCGGCAGCCCGGTCGAAGGCAGGCAGCACGTCGGGCCAAGCCTTCGAGGCGACGTTCCAGTCGCCGTTCTTGAGCGCGGCATCGATCGTCGACAGGTGACGTGCCAATTCCACGGCGGCTGCGCTCATGGTCGCGCCCTTGGCCGTATGGACGAGGCTGCCGGCCTGGGGATCGCGATTCTCCATCGCGGCTTCGAGGCTTGTGAGCAGCGGCCTCGTCGTGGCGACGAAGCGCTGAAGGAGATGCCGGGTGGTGTCGTTGATCTCGCCCATCCACTCGCTTAGCTGCTCGCGGTCGATGACGACCTCTGCCTGGGAATGTCGAGGTCCGGGCGAGGGTTCGACCGTTGCGGGCGCTGTCCCGGCTTCCGCTCCGCTGATCCAGCGTCCGATCGTCTCGCCGAGGCGCGAGAGATTGACCGGCTTCGCCAGGTAGTCATCCATGCCGCTCGAAAGGCAGCGCTCGGCTTCCCCCTGGAGTGCATTGGCCGTGAGGGCAACGACGGGGATGCGACGGCGGCCGCGGCGCTCGGCGTCACGGATCGCCTGCGTCAGCTCGATGCCGTCCATTTCGGGCATGTTCACGTCGGTCAGGATCAGCCCGTAGTCGGCGGCCTCATAGGCGGCGAGTGCCGCCTTCCCGTCGCTGCAGAGTTCGGCGAGGTAACCGAGGCGCTCGAGTTGGCGCTGGATCAGGAGCCGGTTGGTCTCGTTGTCCTCGGCCACGAGGATGAGGCGCCCAGCTGCGAGCGCTTCCTCGCGCGTCGGCAGGCGAGCGGCCTCCCCAGGCTCGGACGGAGCGCCGGACCACGCCATCGGCTCGCCACG
>CAZZLX010000326.1:0-4964 GCA_964655235.1 uncultured Rhizobium sp. | reverse complement strand
AATAGAGGCGCCCCAGTCCGCCGACGGCGAAGATCGTGGCGAAGCCGGCGCGCGCCAGGTCCTGGTGCTCGAACCAATGCAGGACGCCGCCGGCCATCGCCATGACGGTGAAGCCGATGACGCCGGCGAGGCCGGTGCGCCGCCCGAAGTAGCGGCCGCGCAGGTTCTCGGGCAGGTGGTCGCCGATCAGGCTGATCCAGCTCGGCTGCATCAGATGGTTGCCGGCGTGATAGATCGCGGCACAGGCGATCAGGATCGGATAGGCATGCTCGGGGAACAGCCAGGGCAGCGCCAGCACCGTCGGCAGCATCGCGATCTGGATCGCGCAGCCGGTGATGATCAGCACCTTCCTCCTGACGCCGCGGCGCGCGAGCCAGGCGCCAGCGATCTGGATGAACGACCCGACCCAGCCCGGGAAGGCGGCGACGATCGCGATCTGCGAGGCGGTCAGCCCGATCAAGACCGCATAGGCGTTCATGTAGTTGTCGACGACGCCGGTCAGCACGGCCTGCCCCATGCCGTCCTTGATGCCGCGCTTCAGGCTGCGATCTGACTCGGGCTTGTCTGACCAGCGCGACACGTGGTTCAGACGAAGTCGCGCAGCATGGCGACCAGCGGCACGTCGGCGGGCGGCATCGGATAGTCGCCGAGACGCGCGGGCCTGACCCAGGCAAGCGTCTGGCCTTCGCGGGGGGTCGGCGTGCCCTGCCAGCGCCGGCAGAGATAGAGCGGCATCAGCAGGTGAAAGCGCTCGTAGCGGTGCGAGGCGAAGGTGAAGGGGGCAAGGCAGCTGCCGGCGGTGTCGATGCCGAGTTCCTCTTTCAGCTCGCGCACCAGGGCCGCCTCCGGCGTCTCGCCCGCGTGCACCTTGCCGCCGGGAAACTCCCATAGGCCCGCCATCGACTTGCCGGGCGGGCGCTGCGCGATCAGCACGCGTCCGTCGATGTCGACCAGCGCCACGGCCGAGACCAGTACCGTCGGTACCGGCGGCAATACTGTGTCGCGGCCGCATTCCGGCGCGTCGAGGGCATAGAGTTCGAGCTCGTGGCGCCAGCCGCGGTTGGGATAGTCGCGCGTCTCCTCGCCGATGCGCACGAAGCCGATCCGGGCGAGGACCTTCTGCGAGGGGATGTTCTCGTGTTTTACCGCTGCGACGACGCGACGGTAGCCCAACCGCTCGAACGCATGGGTCGCGAGCCGTCGTGTCGCCTCCGCCGCGTAGCCATGCCCACGGTGCTTCTTGGCGATCCAGTAGCCGGTCTCGACGGTGCCATCCGAGCGCGGACGGAATCCCACCACACCGACCAGCAACTCGTCGCTCGCCCGGCAGATCACCAGGTCGCAGATGCCGGTGCGGCCGAAGCTTTCTTCCGCCTCGGCGATCCAGCGCTCGGCATCGGGAAGCGTGTACGGGTCGGGCAGCAGCGGCAGGAAGGCGAGGATATCCGGATCGGTGACCGCGGCTGCGATCGCCGGCGCGTCGGATGCCGCGGGGCGACGGAGGATCAGCCGCTCGGAGACGAGCGGAAGATCAGCTCCGGTAGCTGCCATTGATGTCGATGTAGCGGTGGGTCAGGTCGCCGGTCCACACGGTCGCCTTGCCGCGGCCGATGCCGACGTCGACGGCGATGCGGATGTCGCGGCCTGCCATGTGCTTTGCGACCGGATCTTCGTCGAAGCCTTCGACCCGCGCACCGTTCCTGGCGACGGCAACGCCGCCGATGGAGATCGAGAGCTTGTCGCGGTCGGCCTTCTCGCCGGACTTGCCGACCGCCATGACGATGCGGCCCCAGTTCGCGTCACCGGCCGCGATGGCCGTTTTTACCAAGGGAGAATTGGCGATCGCGAGGCCGATCTTGCGCGCGGTCTTCTCGGAGGCGGCGCCGGTGACGTCGATGGTCACCCGGCGCTCGACGCCCTCGCCATCCTTGACGACGAGCAGGGCGAGATCACGCATCACCGCTTCGAGCGCCTTGCGGAATCCCGAGAGCTTCGCGTCGCCGGCGTCGGAGATCGGCGCGTGGCCGGCCTTGCCCGTGGCAAACAGCAGCACCGTGTCGGATGTCGAGGTGTCGGAGTCGACGGTGATCGAGTTGAAGGTGCGCGGCGTGTACTTGGTCAGCAGCGTCTGCAGCGCCGGCGCGGCGACGGCGGCATCGGTGAAGATGAAGCCCAGCATCGTCGCCATGTCCGGCTGGATCATGCCGGAGCCTTTGATGATGCCCTGGAGCCTGACCTCGACGCCGTCGATCTTGGCCGTGCGCGTGACCGCCTTGGGATAGGTGTCGGTGGTCATGATCGCACGCGCCGCCGCGGCCCAGTCGTCGTTCAGCTTTGACTGAAGTCCCGGCAGCGCTGCGGTGAGGCGGTCGTCGGCCATCGGCTCGCCGATGACGCCGGTCGAGGCCACGAAGACCTCGTTCTCGCGGCAGCCGAGCAGCTTCGCCGTCGCCTTGACCGTGCGCTCGACGCTGGCGTCGCCGGCCTTGCCGGTGAAGGCGTTGGCATTGCCGGCGTTGACCACCAGCGCCCGCGCCTTGCCGCCCGCCATCGCCTTCCGGCACCAGTCGACCGGCGCCGAGCGGGTCAGCGACTTGGTGTAGACGCCGGCGACCTGCGTGCCCGCCGCCATCTCGACCAGCAGGACGTCGGTGCGGTCCTTGTAGCGGATACCGGCAGCGCCGGTTGCCAGCCGGACACCGGCGATCGCCGGCAGGGAGGGCAGCGCCGCCGGCGCCAGCGGAGAGACGGGATGGGACATGGTCGAGGGCGCGGGTGTGGGGAACGGGAGCCCCTGGTTAATTGGTCTTGGGCGTGCCGTCCAGGTTGAAGCGCTCGACCTTGGCCTTCCCGCGCAGGTCCTTGAGGATGTCCTGGATCACGTCGCGGGACAGCTCTTCCTGAAGCTCGGCCTTCACCTCGTCGAATGAGGGCGGGCCGGAGGTGCGCTTGTCCTCGACGCGGATCACGTGCCAGCCGAAGGACGACTTGACCGGCACCTGGGTGACCTCGCCCTTCTTCAGGTTGAAGGCGGCCTCGGAGAACTCCGGCACCATCTGCTCGCGGGTGAAGTAGCCGAGGTCGCCGCCGTTGGCAGCGCCCGGGTCGATCGAGCGCTTCTTCGCCACGTCGGCGAAGTCGCCGCCCTTCTGGATCTCGACGATCACTGCCTTCGCCTCGGCCTCCGTCTTGAGCAGGATGTGGCGGGCATTCACCTCCTCCTGGCCGGGGATGGAGGCGGCGTAGGTCTTGTACTTCTCGCGCAGCGCCGCCTCGGTCACCTTGGTCTCGATCGCCTTGGTCAGCAGCGCTTCCTGGAGCACGCGGTCGGCGGCCTCGGCGATCTTCTTCTTCACCGCCGGATCGTCGTCGAGCTTTGCGCCGCGGGCGGCATTGCCGATCAGGCGCAGGTCGATCACGCGCTCGAGCAGCATCGGATAGAGCGTCTCGATCGGCATGCCCTGGGCCTGCGCCGGCAGCCCGCGCATGGTCGCCTGCAGCTCGGAGCGCAGGATCGCCTGGCCGTCGATGCGGGCGATCACCGGGTCGGCCGATCCGGCGGGCGGAGCGGGCGAAGCCGGTGGGGTCTGGGCGTGGACGGAGGCGACGGCCAGCGTCGCGAGCGCGAGGCTCAGGAGAAGGCGATGCATGTCGGAAATCCTTGGATCAGGCGCGGACCAGATCGCCCGCTGCACTTTCAAGGCCCATCATGCCTTTCCGGCCGCAACCGCGGCAAGGGCAACCGCCCGGTATCACGGCAATGTTCAGATCGCGACGTCGACCGGTCCCGACGGTACCGTGGTGCTGGGCACCGAGGGCTTGAGCGGGGCCGCGACCGTGAAGGTCACTCCGGACGCGCCACGATCGGCATAGGCCGGTGTCGCCCCCGGGCCCTTGTAGGCGAAGCCTACGGTGCGGAGTCCGATCTCGGCCTCCGCGTTGCCGATGGCGACGCCGCTCTCCTCGTGCCGGGCGCCCGGAATGTCGGCGTCGATCGCGATCTCGGCCTTGCCGACCGAGACCTCGTCGTGGACGGAGCCGCGGCCGAAGCCGACATGCACGTCGTCGAGCTTGACCGACAGGCGACCGGACTCGAACTGCGCCTGGGTCGCCCGGCGGTCGATCGCCAGCTGCGCACGGGCGGCCTCGGCCGCGCGCCGGGCCATGTCCTCGGCCTGTGCCTGCGGCACACCGACGCTCTTGAGGAACCCGGCGATCGCCTGGGTGGCGTGGCCGAGCGCGCGCGCGACAGGCTCCCATCGCGCCATGCGCTGGGAGAGCGCCTGGTTGGGCTCCGATGGCCCGGGGCCAGCGCTGGGGCCGATCGTGACGACCGGGTCGAGCTCCTCGGCCTCCTGCCGTTTCTGCAGGCGATGATCGGGCAGGCCTGTGGTGCCGGGGGGCACCGCGGTCACGATGAGGTCGTACAAGTGATGGGGAGTGACGCCGGCGGAGCCGCCGGGCTGGGTCGGTTGGCTAACCGGTAGCAGCATGTTCCCCTCCTTCTGAGGTCGGATGCGCTTCCGCACGTCTATGGCAAGCCCAGATCCCGCATTCTGCAGGGAAGGCCCGGATCGTCTAAACTACGATTAACCTAAAATACGCCGAATCACCTGCCCGTGCAACTCTCCCCGCAACCCCGCTCAGGGAGCCGTCGTTGACACGCCCAGGGGCACCACTTATCTGTCACGCGCCCCCCAAGGCCCCCTCCCACCGCGAATTCTCCGAGGTTTCTTGATGTTCGGCGCCCTCGCCCGCCGGTTGTTCGGCACAGTCAACGACCGGATCGTCAAGCGTATGCGCCCGAGGGTCGAGGCCATCAACGCCCTCGAGCCGGAGCTGGAAAAGCTTTCAGATGAAGAGCTTAGGGCCAGGACCGAGGCCTTCCGGAAGCGCCTGGAAGGAGGCGAGAGCCTGGACGACCTGCTGGTCGAGGCCTTCGCCACGGTCCGCGAGGCGGCCAA
>CAZZLX010000325.1:0-4991 GCA_964655235.1 uncultured Rhizobium sp. | reverse complement strand
CCGCCTGCCCACGCTGCAACAACGGCCGAAACGCCATCGCCTCGAAAGCCTCCCGCACATGGTAGGGGGGTCGTTTCTTCCCGTGGAAGCGTCTGGACATCCCGCCGAGCAGCTGCTGGCCGATCCGCGCCATCCCTATACCTGGGCGCTGCTGAATGCCGTGCCGCGCCTCGATCAGGAACCACCCGCCGACAAGCGCCTGACCGCGATCGAGGGCGCCCCCCCCGATCCGATGAAGCCGCCGGAAGGCTGCCGCTTCCGCCCGCGCTGTCCCTTCGCGATTCCGAAATGCGCCGAGCATCCGGATCTCCTGCCGGTCGCGGACGGCCGCAAGGCACGCTGCTGGGTCACGCAAGCAGGGGAGCGCCTGCTAAAGCCGGCGGTCGCCGCGAGCGTCGCGGTACCCGTCGCCGCCGAGGCGCGGCCGATGCTGGAGCTGCGCGGCGTGGTGAAGCACTACCCGATCCGCGGCGAGGCTTTCTTTGCACCGAAGAAGGCCGTGCGCGCGGTCGACGGCATCGACCTCGACATCAGGCGCGGCGAGACGGTGGGGCTGGTCGGCGAGTCCGGCTCGGGCAAGTCGACGATCGCGCGGCTGATCACGCGCATCCAGAAACCGACGGCGGGGTCGATCCGCTTCGGCGAGGTCGATCTCGCGACCGCGCCGCGCTCGGTCCTGCGCCCGCTCCGCCGGCGCATCCAGATGATCTTCCAGGATCCGTACGCGTCGCTGAATCCCCGCATGACGGTCGGCCAGATCCTGGAGGAGCCGCTCCGGTTCCATAAGCTGGTCGCGGGACAGGCCGAGGCCGGGGCGAAGGTGGCTGAGCTGCTGGAGCTCGTGGGCCTGCCGGCACGCGCGGCCGAGCGCTACCCACACGAATTCTCCGGCGGCCAGCGGCAGCGCATCGGCACCGCCCGCGCGCTCGCGGTCGAGCCGGAGCTGATCATCGCCGACGAGCCGATCTCGGCCCTCGACGTCAACATCCGGGCGCAGATCATCAACCTGTTCGTCGGATTGCAGCAGCGCCTCGGCCTGACCTTCCTGTTCATCGCCCACGACCTCGCCGTGGTGCGCCAGGTCTCCGACCACATCGTCGTGCTCTATCTCGGCAAGGTCATGGAGGTCGCTACCGCGCGCGATCTCTTCGCCGAGCCGCTGCACCCCTACACGCGCTCGCTGATCTCGGCGGCGCCGATCCCCGACGTCGCGGTCGAACGCCGCCGCGAGCAGATCCGGCTGACCGGCGAGCCGCCGAGCCCGGTGTCGCCGCCGTCGGGATGCCGCTTCCGCACCCGCTGCCCGATCGCGCAGGGCATCTGCGCCGAGGTCGAACCGCCGCTCGCCGAGCATCGGCCGGGGCATCGCGCCGCCTGCCACTTTTCTGGGCAGTTCTGAGCGGACGCCCCTTCGAACGTCCTGTAGTCCGAGCCTCCCTCCGCCGATATAGTACGCCTCAAGGTAACCGGCCGAAGAGCCGGCACAGGGAGCGCGCGTACAGGGCATGTCGGAGATCGTCCTCGAAACCGAGGGCCTCACGATGGAGTTTTCGGGATTCGTCGCCGTCAAGGACGTCTCCCTGAAGGTCCGCAGAGGGTCCATCCACGCGTTGATCGGCCCGAACGGCGCCGGCAAGACGACGTGCTTCAACCTGCTCACCAAGTTCCTGAGCCCGACGCGCGGGCAGATCCGCCTGAAGGGCGTCGACATCACCCGCGCCCGCGCCGCCGATATCGCGCGTTCCGGCATGGTCCGCTCGTTCCAGATCT
This sequence comes from uncultured Rhizobium sp., assembly GCA_964655235.1. Classification (GTDB taxonomy): domain Bacteria; phylum Pseudomonadota; class Alphaproteobacteria; order SHVZ01; family SHVZ01; genus SHVZ01. The sequence continues at coordinate 3,221 of CAZZLX010000325.1, read as the reverse complement.
CGGCCGTGTTCGGACACCTGACCGCGCTCGAAAACGTGCGCGTGGCCCTGCAGCGGAAGCTCGAGACCTCGTTCCATTTCTGGCGGCCGGAAAGCTCGCTCGACGTGCTCAACGGGCGCGCGCTCGAGCTGCTCGAGTCGGTTGGGCTCTCGGCCTTCCGGGATACGCCCGCGGTCGAGCTCGCCTATGGCCGCAAGCGCGCGCTGGAGATCGCGACGACGCTGGCGCTCGAGCCCGAGGTCATGCTGCTCGACGAGCCGATGGCCGGCATGGGACACGAGGACATCGAACGCACGGCACAGCTGATCCGCCGCGTCGCCGCCAACCGCACGGTCGTGATGGTCGAGCACAACATGAAGGTGGTCGCCAACCTCTCGGACCGCATCACCGTGCTGCAGCGGGGCGAGGTGCTTGCCGAGGGCCCCTATGCCGAGGTCAGCCGCGACCCCCGCGTCATCCAGGCATACATGGGCAGCCGGCATGGCTGACGCGCTGCTCAAGTTAGCCGGCCTCAACGCCTTCTACGGCGAGTCGCACGTTCTGCACGGAGTGGACCTCGAAGTCCGGTCCGGCGAGCTGGTGACGCTGATCGGGCGCAACGGCGCGGGCAAGACGACGACGCTCAAGTCGATTGTCGGCATGATCGCCGACCGCCGCGGCTCGATCACCCTCGAGGGCAAGGAGCTGGTCGACCTGCCGTCGCACCGGATCGCCAGGATGGGCCTCGCCTTCTGCCCGGAGGAGCGGGGCATCTTCGCTTCGCTCGACGTCGAGGAGAACCTGATGCTGCCGCCGGAGATCGCCAACGGCGGCATGGGCCTCGACGACATCTTCCGCCTGTTCCCGAACCTCAAGGAACGCCTCAGGAGCCAGGGGACCAAGCTGTCCGGCGGCGAGCAGCAGATGCTGGCGATCGCGCGCATCCTGCGCACCGGCGCCCGCGTGCTGCTGCTGGACGAGCCGACCGAGGGCCTGGCGCCGGTGATCATCGAGCAGATCGGTGCTGCCATCGGCGAGCTCAAGGCCAAAGGCTTCACGATCCTTCTGGTCGAGCAGAACTTCCGCTTCGCCGCCGAGGTGGCGGATCGATTCTACGTGATGGAGGACGGGCGCATCGTCGACGAGATCGGGATCGCCGATCTCGAGGCGCGGCGCACCGACATCGAGGCGTATCTCGGCGTATGAACGGCATCAACCGAATGACAAGGAGGTCGTAGCCATGAAGCTCAAGACTGCAGTCGCCTTGGCGGCGTTGGTCGGCATGACCGGCGCGGCGCAAGCCCAGCTTTCCGGCGGCGTGCTCAAGATCGGCGTCCTCAACGACCAGTCTGGCCTCTATGCCGACGTGTCCGGCCAGGGCTCGGTGGTCGCCGCCCGCCTCGCGGTCGAGGATTTCAAGGCCGAGGCCAAGGGGATCAAGGTCGAGATCGTCTTCGCCGACCACCAGAACAAGCCCGACGTCGGCTCGGCGCTGGTGCGCCAGTGGTTCGACCGCGACGGCGTCGACGTCATCGCCGATGTGCCGACCTCTTCCGTCGCGCTTGCCGTCAACGAGATCGTGAAGGAAAAGAACAAGATCTTCCTCGCCTCGGGCCCGGCGTCGGCGGCGCTTACCGGCAGCGCCTGCACGCCCAATACCGTGCACTGGACCTACGACAACTGGGCGCTCGCCAACGGCACCGCCAAGGCGATCGTCACCGCCGGCGGCGACAGCTGGTACTTCCTGACCGCCGACTATGCCTTCGGCCACGACCTCGAGGCGCAGGTCGCCGCGGTGGTGAAGGCAGCGAACGGCAAGGTCGTCGGCTCGGTCCGGCATCCGCTGTCGACGCCGGACTTCTCCTCGTTCCTGCTGCAGGCGCAGGCGTCCAAGGCGAAAATCATCGGCCTCGCCAATGCCGGCGGCGACACGATCAACTCGATCAAGCAGGCGGGCGAGTTCGGCATCTCCAAGGGCGGCCAGAAGCTCGCCGGCCTCCTGATCTTCGTCACCGACATCCACGCGCTCGGCCTGCAGACGGCACAGGGCCTGACCTTCACCGAGTCGTTCTACTGGGACCGCGACGACAACAGCCGCGCCTTCTCCAAGCGCTTCGCCGCGCAGATGAAGGGCAACCAGCCGACCATGGTTCAGGCCGGCGTCTACGGCAGCGTGCTGCAACTGCTGAAGGCGGTCGAGGCGACCAAGACCGACGACGGCGCCAAGGTCGTCGCCAAGATGAAGGAGCTGCCGACCGACGACCCGCTGTTCGGCAAGGGCTCGATCCGCGAGGACGGCCGCAAGCTCCACGACATGTACCTGTTCGAGGCGAAGGCCCCGGCCGAGTCCAAGGGACCGTGGGACTACTACAAGCTGGTCCGTACGATCCCGGCGGCGGAAGCCTTCCGTCCGCTCAACGAAGGCGGCTGCTCGCTGGTGAAGAAGGGCTGATCCGAAAAGGAACCAGGCGGCCCGCCGATCCGGCGGGCCGCCTCCCTTCTGCTCCTAGACAAGCGCAATGGACTTCTTCGGCATCCCCCCGCAGGCGTTGTTCGGCCAGCTTCTGCTCGGCCTGATCAACGGCGCCTTCTACGCCATGCTGAGCCTCGGCCTGGCGGTGATCTTCGGGATGCTCAACATCATCAACTTCACCCATGGCGCCCAGTACATGATGGGCGCGTTCGTCGCCTATTTCCTGCTGCAGTACGCCGGCATCGGCTACTGGTGGGCGCTGCTCATCGTGCCGATCGTCGTCGGCGCCACGGGCGTCGCGGTTGAGCGGCTGATGCTTCGCCACCTCTACAAGCTCGACCATCTGTACGGCCTGCTGCTGACCTTCGGCCTGGCGCTGATCATACAGGGCCTGTTCCAGAACGAGTTCGGGTCCTCGGGCCTGCCCTACCGCATCCCGCAGGAGCTGACCGGCGGCCAAAACCTCGGCTTCATGTTCCTGCCGAACTACCGGGCCTGGGTTGTCGTCGTCTCGCTCGTGGTCTGCCTCGCCACCTGGTTCCTGATCGAGCGCACCAAGCTCGGATCCTATCTCCGCGCCGCGACCGAAAACCCGGCGCTGGTGCAGGCCTTCGGGATCAACGTGCCGCGCATGATCACGCTCACCTACGGCTTCGGCGTCGGCCTTGCCGCCTTCGCCGGCGTGCTGGCGGCACCGATCTACCAGGTGAGCCCTTTGATGGGATCCAACCTGATCGTCATCGTCTTCGCCGTGGTCGTGATCGGCGGC